>NZ_JANCPQ010000001.1:0-300000 GCF_024295825.1 Streptococcus sp. CF10-1
TAAGACTAAAGAAATGTTCTGTTTGTTTCTCTTGAAAATGAAAGAGTAGGAGTTGATAGAGATTATAGTGCTGTCTAAGTTCTTGAGAGTAGGCAAGTATCTTTTCTAGAATCTCTTTATTGGTCAAGTGTGACCGAAAAGTTGGTCGATAAAAACGTTTATCACTGAGTTTACGGCTATCCTGTTGAATGAGTTTCCAGTAACGTTTCAGTGCTTTATATTCGTGCGATCTCCGATCAAACTGATTCATAATTTGGATGCGTACGCGATTCATTGCTCGACTGAGATGCTGGACAATATGAAAGCGGTCGAGAATGATTTTTGCATTTGGAAAAAGTTTTCTAGCCATATCGTAGTAGGGACTAAACATGTCCATGATAATGACTTTCACACGACTTCTCACCTGTCTAGAATAACGAAGGAAATGATTGCGAATAGTTACTTGAGTCCGTCCATCAAGGATAGCTACGATCTTTCTGGAATCAAAATCCTGTGCAATGAAGCTCATCTTACCTTTCTTGAAGCCATACTCATCCCAAGACATGTGAGTTGGAAGGGAAGATAAATCTGTCTTGAATTTAAATTTTTTCAATTTACGAATGACTGTCGAAGTAGAGACCGATAAACTTTCGGCGATAGCTGTCATAGAGATTTTCTCGATTAATTTTTGAGTGATTTTCTGGTTGACGATCGTTGAGATTTGGTGGTTCTTCTTGACTAAGGAAGTCTCTGCGACAGCCATTTTCCCGCATACTTTACAGCGAAAACGACGCTTTCTCAATCGAATGAGAGTCTTGTAGCCAGCACATTCGAGGTAGGGGATTTTAGATTCTTTTTAGAAGTCATATTTAGCCATTTGTCCTTGACAATCGAGACACTTAGGAGCAGGATAATCTAGCTTAGCGATGATTTCTTTATGTGTTCCAGCATCCAGATAATCCAAGATTATGATGTTCTTGTCTTTAATTCCGAGTATGTTTGTGATAAAATTTAATTGTTCCATAAGATTCTTTCTAATGAGGGTTTGGTCACTTTTTCATTATAGGTCTTATGGGGCTTTTTTCTACAACAAAATCGGCTCCATAATCCCTATGGTGGCTTTACCCACTACAGAAATTATAGAGCCGGCTTACATTGAAATGAAACACAGCTACAAGCGTTACCAGGTTGGGGATACAGAGATTGTGGCTAATCGTGATGTGAATTTTGAAATTGAAAAAGGGGAGCTGGTTATCATACTTGGCGCTTCAGGTGCTGGAAAATCAACCGTTCTCAATCTTTTAGGAGGTATGGATACCAATGATGAGGGGGAGATTTGGATTGATGGTGCCAATATTGCCAACTATAGTTCGCACCAACGAACAAACTATCGTCGTGAAGATGTAGGCTTTGTTTTTCAATTTTACAATCTGGTCTCCAATCTGACAGCCGAGGAAAATGTGGAACTGGCTTCAGAAATCGTGACAGATGCCTTGGATCCCGAGCAAGTACTCAAAGACGTAGGGCTAGGTCATCGACTGAATAACTTTCCAGCCCAGCTTTCTGGAGGGGAGCAACAGCGAGTCTCCATTGCACGCGCTATAGCCAAAAATCCTAAAATCTTCCTTTGTGATGAACCGACAGGTGCCTTGGATTACCAGACGGGGAAGCAAGTCTTGAAGATTCTCCAAGATATATCTAGTCAAAAAGGAGCAACGGTGATTATCGTGACCCACAATGGCGCGCTAGCTCCTATTGCAGAGCGGGTGATTCACATGCGCGATGCTACGGTTAAGAGTATGACAATCAATGAGCATCCGCAGGATATCGATACATTGGAGTATTAGCATGAAAAAACATATCGAAAAGACTTGCTCCAGTCGGTGATTGCTTCCAAGGGACGCTTTGTTTCTATCCTGACCTTGATGATGCTGGGTTCTTTAGCTCTAGTAGGACTCAAAGTGACCAGTCCAAATATGGAACGCACGGCTGAGGATTATCTCCGTAAAGCCAATACTTTGGATCTGGCAGTGATAGCTGATTATGGCTTGGACAAAGAAGATCAGGAGGAACTAAAGACCCTTTAAGGAGCAAGTGTTGAGTTTGGCTATATGGCAGACCTAACCGTTGAAAATAGCGAAGATGCGGTTCGACTTTATTCCAAGCCTGAGGGTATTTCAACCTTCCAAGTGACGGAAGGTCAACTGCCAGAAGCTGATGAGGAAATTGCCTTGGCTGATTTCTGGAAAGACCGTTATCAGATTGGACAGACCATTACCTTTATCAAGAAAGAAGAAAAGTCCGTCATAAAGTCCCAAACTATCACAATTACTGGATTTGTTCAGTCGGGTGAGATGCTTTCTCAAAAAGACTTAGGGAGGGGCTAGTAGTGGAAATGGAAGTTTGGCTGGATATGGAGTGATTGTAGCCAGTCAGTTTGATACAGAAGTATACAGTATTGCGCGTGTGCGCTATGATGATTTAAAAAATCTGGATGCTTTTTCATCAGACTATAGGACCAAACGAGCCCAACACCAGGAAGACTTGCAAGACTTACTTGCCGATAATGGTCAAAAACGATTAGCAAGCATCAAAGCAAATGGTCAAAAGAGCCTAGAAGAGGAGAAAGAACAGCTCCAAACTGCTGAAAGCAACCTTGAAAATGGCAAGAGTCAGTTAGAGAAAGCTTCAAGCTCTTTATTGCATTAGAGGAAATGGGCAAGAGGTGTCGGTCACTGCTGGAGCGGTCGTGAGTCAAAAACTAGCTCAACTAGCGGGTGTTACGGTTGGAGACAAGCTGGAGCTTGATGGGAAGGAAATCAAGATCGTGGCTATTTCTGAAAACTATGTTGGACACTTTGTTTATCTCAACCGAGCGACATACGAACAAGTCTACGGCACCAGTCCGAAAGACAATACCTACCTAGTGAAATTAAAAGAGCCAACACCATCCAATACGGAGAAAGAAGCTGCTGTCTTCATGGAAAAAGCTGCTGTTTCTGGGGTGGTCCAAAATGCTACGGCCATCCATCTCTTTGAATCCGTAGCCAATTCGCTCAATAAAACCATGGCAATCCTTGTCCTTGTTTCCGTCTTACTAGCCATTGTCATTCTTTACAATCTTACCAATATCAATGTGTCAGAACGTATCCGCGAACTTTCGACTATCAAGGTTCTCGGTTTCCACAATAAAGAAGTGACCCTCTATATCTACCGCGAGACCATAGTGCTATCCCTTGTGGGGATTGTTCTCGGTTTGGTAGCTGGCTACTATTTACATCAATTTTTGATACAAATGATTTCACCTGCCACCATACTTTTTTATCCACGAGTCAGCTGGGAAGTCTATGCTCTTCCAATCGTCGCAGTGACTGTAATCATAGCCTTACTGGGCCTCTTTGTCAATCACCACTTGAGAAAGGTTGATATGCTTGAAGCCCTGAAATCAGTAGAGTAATTCAAGGTTTTAAACAGTAAATCAGTTGACAAAGTCTCTGCTTCTTGGTAGAATAAGAACTGTCGTAAAGACAAATAACTTCTTCTTGGTTACAGGCATGCCAACCTGTCACTCGGATGAAGCCAAATAAAAAGGAGAAACATCATGGCAATCTCAAAAGAGAAAAAAAATGAAATCATCGCACAATATGCACGTCACGAAGGTGATACAGGTTCAGTAGAGGTTCAAGTTGCTGTCCTTACTTGGGAAATCAACCACCTTAACGAACACATCAAACAACACAAAAAAGACCACGCTACTTACCGTGGATTGATGAAGAAAATCGGTCGCCGTCGTAACTTGCTTGCATACTTGCGTAAAAACGACGTTAACCGTTACCGTGAGTTGATTAACTCTCTAGGACTTCGTCGTTAATTCAAGATACAAAGGCCGTCAAAAGTACAAAGCAAAAATAGGAAAATTAACGAAGAAACTTCAGTTTCTAGGAGATTTTATCTTTTTTGCTTTGTGCTTAGACCGTGTTCAATTGAGCATATCTTGATAATGAAGCTACTCTAAATTGGGTAGCTTTTTTGTATGGATTTTAGCCCGATCTCAAATCAGCTCTCTGATATTCAGAGAGCTTTTTTATTGAGGTTTTATCAGTCATAATTTTGGAGACTACAAAAACGACGTATGGAAAATAAATTTAAGAGTCAGGGTTTTATCAGTCATAATTTTGGAGACTACAAAAACTAGGACTTGAAGCTCCATGTACCTTCTGCTGTTTTATCAGTCATAATTTTGGAGACTACAAAAACCAAATGCGCCTAAGTTACTACAAAATACTAGTTTTATCAGTCATAATTTTGGAGACTACAAAAACGCCAACTCAAGGCTGATGCTCCTGAGTATAGTTTTATCAGTCATAATTTTGGAGACTACAAAAACCTATGCAGAGACCAATATGCAGAGTGTTCGGTTTTATCAGTCATAATTTTGGAGACTACAAAAACCTATTTATCTCCTCACCTCCCATTCTAATGGTTTTATCAGTCATAATTTTGGAGACTACAAAAACTAGTAAGGAAGATATCATTAACTGTTTTAAGTTTTATCAGTCATAATTTTGGAGACTACAAAAACTCAGTTTGTTATTCACGCTTTCGACAATACGTTTTATCAGTCATAATTTTGGAGACTACAAAAACCATTTACTTTTTCACCAAAACATCCTTTCCGTTTTATCAGTCATAATTTTGGAGACTACAAAAACTGTACTTACGGTAGTCTTTTTTACTTGGTTGGTTTTATCAGTCATAATTTTGGAGACTACAAAAACTGATTTTTTCATTTAGTATCCATCCCTTCCTGTTTTATCAGTCATAATTTTGGAGACTACAAAAACATCGAAACATCTTGAATTGCAAAATCTTCAGTTTTATCAGTCATAATTTTGGAGACTACAAAAACCTCAAATGGTATCAGCTAATGACACCATGAAGGTGCGCAGTTACTCGGTTTTTCAAGCCGAGTAACTGTCTGCAAGCCCCCTCGGAGAGCCCACACTTTACGAAGTAAAGTATAGTATGTTATACTTTACATGAAAGTAGTCACCGAATTCCAGTTAGAAATTACTTTGTAACTACGTTTTGAGGAGGAGTAAAATGCTTTCCTACGTTCGACATTACCCACTAGCGATAGCTAAATTAATGTGTCTGTGCTCTCCTAAAATCTGCTGATTTATTACTGACTAATACAGGAGGCTTTTATGGGACAGACAATCATATCTGCTATTGGTGTTTATATTTCCACCAGTATCGATTATTTAATTATTTTAATTATTTTATTTGCACAGCTATCACAGAATAAACAGAAATGGCATATTTATGCGGGGCAATATCTAGGCACAGGCTTACTTGTAGGGGCGAGTTTAGTTGCTGCTTATGTCGTTAATTTCGTGCCTGAAGAATGGATGGTTGGATTGCTTGGTTTAATCCCTATCTATTTAGGGATTCGCTTTGCAATTGTTGGAGAAGGTGAGGAAGAAGAGGAAGAAATTATTGAAAGATTAGAACAAAGCAAGGCAAATCAACTGTTTTGGACAGTTACATTGCTGACAATTGCGTCTGGCGGAGATAATTTAGGTATCTATATACCTTATTTTGCTTCGTTAGATTGGTCACAGACCCTCGTGGCGTTGCTTGTGTTTGTAATCGGCATAATTATCTTTTGCGAGATTAGTCGGATGTTATCCTCTATTCCGTTAATATTCGAGACAATTGAAAAATACGAGCGAATCATTGTGCCCATAGTATTCATTCTACTTGGACTATACATCATGTATGAAAATGGCACGATAGAGACTTTTCTGATCGTGTAGATTTTTTTGTTTCACTAGGATTTTAGCCCGGGCTCAAATCAGCTCTCTAATTTTAGAGGGCTTTTTATGTTGTCACTTTACCTCGATATACCCAAGTATAATCTTCGGTTACGATTACTAGCACTGTAAGACCAACTATATTTATTTTTCTCATCTTGTTCCATTGTTGAAAATATGGTATACTTTTTATGAGAATTTTCTAAATTTTTAATTTTGTCTAAGGAGGTTTTCATGCTTTCCAAATTTTCTGGAAGCCGACAAGATTTGCAATTTGTGTTGTTTTTGGGTATTTTGCTAAGTGTTTTAGGAATTTCACTTTTTCTAGCTGTTTCTATGGGATCCGTTGCGATTGATCTAGGCGATACCTATCGGATCATTTTGAGCAGATTGGGATTTCCTCTTGAGATAGGAGAGGTTTCCAAGTCTACTCTTGCCATTGTATGGAACATGAGATTCCCCCGAGTATTGTTAGGTCTGATAGTAGGGGCTGGTCTTTCTATGTGTGGTAGCGTGATGCAGTCCACAGTGAACAATCCCATCGCAGAGCCTTATGTCTTAGGAATTTCTGCGGGTGCAACTCTAGGGGCAACCTTAAGCATCATTCTTGGTTTGAAAGTGATGATTAGCCTTGGAGCTTTTTTAGGAGCTATTTTGGCAACCATTGCTGTCCTCATCATTGCCTCTATGCAGGGACGGATGACGACTTCTAGTCTGATTTTATCAGGAACGGTGGTCAATGCTCTCTTTCTGGCATTTTCCAACTTTATTATCTCAGTTGGCGCTAATGCGGACAGTGTGATGACCATTAAGTTTTGGACCATGGGCTCGCTTGCCGGGACTACTTGGTCTGACTTAGTCCTGCCAACTATAGTAGTAGGATTGGCCTTTCTATTTTTCGCTACTCAGTATCGTGTTTTTAATGCGATGATGATGGGAGATGAGGCTGCTTTAACTTTGGGAATTCCCTTACGCTTCTATTGGTATCTTTACGTGACCGTGGTGGCTGTACTGACAGCTGTCTTGGTGGCTACTTGTGGGATTATTGGATTTGTTGGTCTGATTACTCCTCACTTAGCTCGAGGGTTAGTAGGAACGAATTACAGGAGACTTTTTCCTGTTGCGACCATACTGGGTGCCCTCTTTGTGGTCTGGGCAGATGTACTCTCTCGTATCATCATTCCAAACGCAGAGTTACCTATTGGTATTTTCACAGCCTTAGTAGGTGCTCCCTTCTTTATCTACATTGTTGGAGGTAGGCGAAGGGAGGTGAGGGCCTGATATGGACTTGATTTGTCAGGATGTCCACTTTGGACTAGGAGAGAAAAAAATCCTCAAAGGAGTTTCTCTTAAGGTTGAGGGACATCAATTTCATACGATACTTGGGCCAAATGGAAGTGGAAAAACCAGCCTGCTTAAACTCCTCTATCGTCAGGAAAGGGCGGACAAAGGCTTGATAAGCCTAGATGGAAAACCGCTGGAGCATTGGTCACTTAAAGAAACAGCCAAGCAAATGGCAGTTGTCACCCAGTTTAATCAATTGCAGTTTGATTGTACAGTTGAGGAAATCGTCTTGCTGGGAAGAACGCCCCACCTCTCTTTTTTACAGAAGGAAAAGGAAAGGGATTATGCCCTCGTTCAAGATGCTCTCGTCAAGGTGGATATGCTTGAGAAGAAAACTCGTCTCTATTCGTCTCTGTCAGGGGGGGAGAAACAACGAGTCTTATTAGCCCGCGCCTTGGCGCAAGAACCGACTCTCTTGCTCCTGGATGAACCTACCAATCACCTGGATATCAAGTATCAGCTAGACTTGTTAGCCATTGTGAAGAATCTCAAGGTCAATGTTCTAGCTGTCCTGCATGACATTCAACTTGCTTGTCGCTATTCGGATTACCTCTATCTGATGAAAGAGGGGGAAATCCTTTACCAAGGGACTCCAAAGGAGACCATCACCCCTGAGTCATTGCAAACTGTATATGGAGTTCAAAGTCAGGTTACTTGGACCGAGGATCAGCAAGCTATGATTCACTATTTATAAGAATGAAAAGGAAAATAAGATGAAAAAAACACTAAGCATTTTACTCGTAACAGTAGCTACCCTAACCATGGCAGCTTGTGGCAACACTACTACAGAAAAAGCTGCCACACAGTCTAGCACAGAAACAAGTCAAAAGGCCAGCACAGAGACGACTTATCCGTTAACGGTCAAGACCTACGACGCTAAGGGAAATGAAGTCGAACAAGTCTTTGATAAGGCACCTGAAAAAGTTATCACCAACAATCTTTCAACAACTGAAATCTTATTGGAGTTAGGCTTGAAGGATAAAATTGCTGGCATGCTCAACCCTGACAATGCTGTAACAGACAAATACAAGGACGCGATTGCGACGATTCCTCAAATCGGTGATAAAAAAACAGTCTCACAAGAGACAGTCCTTTCTTATGAGCCAGACGCTGTGATGGGTCGAAATATGATGTTTTCTGAAAAATCCTTGGGGACAGTTAGCACTTGGAATGAAAACAAAATCCCAGTCTATACGCAAAAAGCTTCTCTCTCAACGATTCAGCAAGATTTAGGAAATATCGTAGAAGATGTCAAAAATCTTGGAATGATTTTCAATGTTCAGGACAAGGCCAATGAATACGCAGCCCAATTACAAGCTAAAATTGACGCTGTTAAGAAAGAAAATCCAACAAGCCAAGGTGAAAAGAAAAAGGCTTTGATTATGGTTGCTTATAATGACGAAACCTTTGGTGCCTACAAGTCTGCTTTGCAAGAAAGCTTGTTGAATCAACTTGGTTATACAAACGTTGCAACGGGAACATCAGGCTTAACCTTGGAAAATCTCGTGTCAATGGATCCTGAGTTGATTATCTATGTAACCAGCGACCGCAATAAAAAATTGGATGCCAACGCAGTAGAGTTGATGAAGGCAAATGAAGTTTTGGAAAACGTTCCTGCAATTAAGAATCAAAAAATCATGACCATTTCTTACGATGAGTTGATGGATTATGGTCCAGCAGTAATTGATTCCCTTGAGAAAATCAATGACTTTATCAATAAATAATGAGTTTGACTGGGAAGGGATCCAAGTCAAGGTCAGCCTTCCTTCGGCTTATGATCCCAACCAAACCTATCCAGCTGTTCTCTTGAATGATGGAAACTTGGATTTCCTATCTTCCCTTTCAGAGTCTGTGATTTTAGTGGGCTTGACCTCTAAACATCGCCTAGATGACTACACTCCCTGGAAGGCAGCTGCTCTGAGAGAGGGGGCTCCAGATTTTGGTGGTCAGGCAAATGCCTATCATGGTCATTTATTTGGAGGTCTTTTAGACAAGTTGCAGTCGCTTTATCACCTAGATAAAAATCGCCTTGCTTATGGAGGATACTCATTAGGTGGACTGGCGGCAGTCTACAGTCTATTCAGCTTTGACAAGGTCTCCTGTATCTTCTCTATCTGCGGTTCCTTTTGGTATCCTGATTTTACGACTTATTGCAGGGAAGAAAAGGTGAAAAATTTGGACTGTTTGCTGTATTTACAGAATGGTCAAACAGAAGGAGCCCATCATACCAATCGCTTGGCTCAAGCACCAGTCTATGCTGAACAGATTCATACCAGTCTTCAGAAACACTATCCGACTAGTCAGTTTTTCTTTGATCCCTATGGGCATCATGAGCAAGTGGCTGAGCGCTTTCTAGCCTTTTCCAACTGGTTGGCCCAAAAATGGAAACTTGCATAAAAGAAATATCCCTTGGTAAAAGCCAAGGGATAATTGTATTTTTTAACCAAGAGACTCTCTCTTCTTATCTGGATTCCAGATAAAGCTTGCGATGAAGGTAAAGATAATCGTTAGGATACCAACAAGCACTGCAAGAATAAGGGCAGGGATGCGGACAAACCACCAGAGTGAATTTGGTTTTTGATCATTGTGCCATTGCTTGGTTTCTTCGTCTAAACGTTGGAATTCAGCTTGGATGCGGTCTGCAACCATTTCAATCCCTTCATCATTCATTTTCTTGATATCTGAGATATCGATAGGATTTCCAAAGTTCATATCCACACGTTCACGGCTAACCAAGCCTTTCAAGGTCATAGGACCGGTGTAGGTAACCGGCATGATACGGACCTTAGCCATTTTGGCAATCAGAGCAACGCCACCCTTGACATCGTTTGAGTGACGGCTCCCACTTGGAAACATGATGAGAGAGCGGTCGCTTTTTTTGAGGACATTGATAGGGTACTTGATGGCAGAGGCATTAGGTTTTTCCCGGTCGATAGGAAAGGCGCCACACATGCGGATCCACCAGCCAAAGATACGGTTGTTAAACAGCTCTTTTTTGGCCATAAAGATGAACTGTTTTGGCTTGGTCGCAAAGGCCATGTAAACTGGATCCCACCAGGTACGATGAGGTGCGACGAGGATATAGTTTTCGTCTCGGTTAGGGATTTTATCAGTATTGTGATAGTGGGCATTGCCATTGATGGACCACAAGATCAGCATGACTAGTCCACGCAAATAAGTATAAAACATGAGATCTCCTTCGATTGTATTACTTTTATTATTATACCTTATCAAAAGACTACTGGCAAACTTTTTCAGTTATCAGCCCACAGTTTTAGATGGGATTAGAATTCTTTTAAAAAAAATGATATGATAGAATTTATGGATAAAAATAAGATTATGGGATTAACCCAAAGAGAGGTCAAGGAAAGACAGGCTCAAGGTTTGGTCAATGACTTTACCGCTTCGGCTAGTACCAGTACTTGGCAAATCATCAAACGAAATGTTTTTACACTTTTTAACGCATTAAACTTTGTTATCGCTCTCGCGCTTGCCTTTGTACAGGCTTGGAGCAATTTGGTTTTCTTTGCCGTTATTTGCTTTAACGCTTTTTCTGGGATTGTGACTGAGCTGCGAGCCAAACACATGGTGGACAAGCTCAATCTCATGACCAAGGAAAAGGTCAAAACCATTCGTGAGGGTCAAGAAGTTGCTCTCAATTCAGAAGAGTTGGTTCTAGGAGATGTCATTCGTTTGTCTGCTGGAGAGCAGATTCCTAGTGATGCACTGGTTCTGGAAGGATTTGCGGAAGTCAATGAAGCCATGTTAACGGGGGAGAGTGATTTAGTACAAAAGGAAGTGGATGCCTTGCTCTTGTCAGGGAGTTTCCTAGCCAGTGGCGCAGTTTTGGCTCAAGTTCACCATGTCGGGGCAGAAAACTATGCTTCCAAACTCATGCTGGAAGCTAAGACAGTGAAACCGATCAACTCCCGTATCATGAAATCGCTGGACAAGCTAGCTGGTTTTACTGGGAAGATTATCATTCCCTTTGGTCTAGCTCTCCTGCTAGAAGCCTTGATTTTAAAAGGTTTACCTCTTAAGTCTTCTGTAGTGAATACTTCAACAGCCCTTTTGGGTATGTTGCCCAAGGGAATCGCCCTTTTGACCATCACTTCGCTCTTGACTGCGGTGATCAAGCTGGGCTTGAAAAAGGTCTTGGTGCAGGAGATGTACTCTGTCGAGACCTTGGCTCGCGTGGATATGCTCTGTCTGGACAAGACGGGAACCATCACCCAAGGAAAGATGCAGGTGGAGGCAGTTCTTCCTCTGACGGAAACGTATGGTGACGAGGCTATTACTAACATTCTGACCAGCTACATCGCTCATAGTGAGGATAAAAATCCAACAGCCCAAGCCATTCGCCAGCGTTTCCAAGGTCAGGTTTCCTACCCTATGCTTTCGAATCTTCCTTTCTCAAGCGACCGTAAGTGGGGAGCTATGGAGTTAGAAGGTCTGGGGACGGTTTTTTTAGGGGCGCCTGAGATGTTGTTGGACTCTGAAGTGCCAGAAGCCAGAGAGGCCTTGGAGAGAGGGTCACGTGTCTTGGTCTTGGCACTCAGTCAGGAAAAACTAGACCATCACAAACCACAGAAACCTTCTGATATTCAGGCTCTAGCCTTGCTGGAAATCTTGGACCCAATTCGAGAAGGAGCAGCTGAAACGCTGGACTATCTCCGTTCCCAGGAAGTGGGCTTCAAGATTATCTCTGGTGACAATCCCGTTACGGTTTCCAGCATTGCTCAAAAGGCTGGTTTTGCAGACTATCACAGCTATGTAGATTGCTCAAAAATCACGGATGAGGAATTGATTGCCATGGCTGAAGAGACAGCTATTTTCGGACGTGTTTCCCCTCATCAAAAGAAACTCATCATCCAAACCCTGAAAAAAGCAGGGCATACAACGGCCATGACAGGGGATGGAGTCAATGATATCCTGGCCCTTCGTGAGGCGGATTGTTCGATCGTAATGGCTGAAGGGGATCCGGCGACTCGTCAGATTGCCAATCTAGTTCTCTTGAACTCAGACTTCAATGATGTTCCTGAGATTCTCTTTGAAGGCCGTCGAGTGGTTAATAACATCGCCCATATCGCACCGATTTTCTTGATTAAGACTATCTATTCCTTCTTGTTAGCAGTTATCTGTATCGCCAGTGTTCTTCTGGGACGGTCTGAGTGGATTTTGATTTTCCCTTTCATTCCGATCCAGATTACCATGATCGACCAATTCGTGGAAGGGTTCCCACCATTCGTTCTGACTTTTGAGCGAAATATCAAGCCTGTTGAGCCAAACTTCCTCAGAAGATCCATGCTTCGTGCCCTACCAAGTGCCCTCATGGTCGTCTTCAGCGTTCTTTTTGTCAAAATCTTTGGAGCTAGTCAAGGTTGGTCTGAGTTAGAAATCTCAACCCTACTCTATTATCTCTTGGGGTCAATTGGTTTCTTATCCGTATTTAGAGCCTGCATGCCATTCACCCTCTGGCGTGTCCTCTTGATTGTCTGGTCAGTAGGAGGCTTCCTAGCCACAGCTCTCTTCCCAACGATTCAAAAGCTGCTTGAAATTTCGACCTTAACTGGACAAACGTTGCCTGTTTATGGGGTCATGATGCTGATATTTACGGTGATTTTCATTCTATCCAGTCGTTACCAATCCAGAAAATAAAGAAAGACTGCAATCTGTGGATTGCTGTCTTTTTAGGTGCAAGATTGCTAGCTGAAATATGGTATAATAAAAGGTAATAGAGTTTTGGAAAGTGAGAGAAGATGATTTCAAAGAGATTAGAATTGGTGGCGTCCTTTGTGCCACAGGGTGCCATTTTACTAGATGTGGGGAGTGACCATGCTTATCTGCCAATCGAGTTAGTTGAGAGAGACCAAATCAAAAGCGCCATTGCAGGTGAGGTGGTGGAAGGACCCTATCAGTCTGCAGTCAAAAATGTTGAAAGTCATGGCCTAAAGGAGAAAATCCAGGTTCGTTTAGCCAATGGCTTAGCGGCATTTGAAGAGGTAGACCAAGTCTCTGTTATCACCATTGCAGGTATGGGAGGCCGTTTGATTGCTACCATATTGGAAGAAGGCTTGGACAAATTAGCTAATGTAGAACGTTTGATTCTCCAGCCCAATAATCGTGAAGACGACTTGCGCATTTGGTTGCAAGACAATGGTTTTCAGATTGTAGCAGAAAGCATCCTAGAAGAAGCTGGCAAGTTCTATGAGATCTTGGTGGTGGGAGCGGGACAAATGAAGCTATCAGCCAGTGATGTCCGTTTTGGACCTATCTTGTCCAAAGAAGTCAGTCCAGTCTTTGTCCAAAAATGGCAAAAAGAAGCAGCTAAACTAGAATTTGCCCTCGGACAAATCCCAGAAAAAAATCTGGAGGAACGTCAAGTTCTAGCAGATAAAATTCAAGCCATCAAGGAGGTGCTCTATGCTAGCAAGTGAAGTGATAAAACGCTATGAAGCCTTTTGTCCTCAGGAATTTTCTATGGAGGGAGACAGTCGTGGTCTGCAAATCGGTAGTCTAGACAAGGAGATACAAA
This sequence comes from Streptococcus sp. CF10-1, assembly GCF_024295825.1. Lineage (GTDB taxonomy): Bacteria > Bacillota > Bacilli > Lactobacillales > Streptococcaceae > Streptococcus. The sequence goes on from NZ_JANCPQ010000001.1 coordinate 13,675, forward strand.
GAGTCATGGTGGCTCTCGATATACGTGAAGAGACGGTGGCAGAGGCCATTGAAAAGGGTGTGGATTTGATTATAGTCAAGCACGCACCGATCTTTCGTCCGATCAAGGATCTGGTAGCTAGTAGTCCGCAAAATCAGATTTACATCGACCTGATCAAGCATGACATTGCAGTTTATGTCAGTCATACCAATATTGACATTGTTGAAAATGGTCTCAATGACTGGTTCTGTCAGATGCTAGGCATTGAGGAGACGACTTATCTTCAGGAAACAGGCCCAGAACGTGGGATTGGGCGTATTGGAAATATTCAGCCTCAGACATTTGGGGAATTGGCCCAGCATGTTAAGCAAGTTTTTGGTCTAGATAGTCTTCGCATGGTCCATTATCAAGAGAGTGATTTGCAGAAACCTATTTCAAGATTGGCTATCTGTGGTGGTAGCGGGCAGTCATTCTATAAGGATGCCTTAGCTAAGGGGGCAGATGTCTACATCACTGGCGATATCTACTACCACACTGCTCAGGATATGCTGTCTGATGGCCTGTTGGCATTGGACCCAGGCCACTATATTGAAGTTCTCTTTGTGGAAAGAATCGCAGCACTCCTTACTCAATGGAAGTCAGAAAAGGGCTGGACTATTGATATCTTGCCTAGTCAGGCATCGACTAATCCTTTCCACCATATCTAGTTAGAAGGTGAAGACAATGAAAAAAGTTGCCATTATTGGAGCAGGGATTGTGGGAGCAACAGCTGCCTACTATCTCTCAAAAGAAAGCGACCTAGAGGTGACCGTTTTTGACCATGGTCAAGGTCAGGCAACCAAGGCTGCAGCAGGAATTATCAGTCCTTGGTTTTCAAAACGCCGCAATAAAGCTTGGTACAAGATGGCACGCTTGGGGGCTGACTTTTATATGGATTTGTTGGCTGATTTAGAAAAGTCTGGTCAGGAAATTGATTTTTATCAGCGTTCGGGAGTTTTTCTCTTGAAAAAGGATGAATCCAAGTTAAAAGAACTTTATGAACTAGCCCTCCAGCGTAGGGAAGAATCTCCCTTGATAGGCCGGTTAGCCATTTTAGACCAAGCGTCTGCAAATGAATTATTCCTTGGCTTGCAGGGATTCGACCGCTTGCTCTATGCTTCTGGTGGAGCGAGAGTAGATGGCCAACTATTAGTGAATCGTTTGCTAGAAGCCAGTCAGGTCAAGCTGGTCAAAGAAAAAGTGAGTCTGACACCTTTATCATCAGGCTACCAGATTGGCGAAGAGGTGTTTGAGCAGGTTATTTTGGCAACAGGAGCTTGGTTGAGGGACATTTTGGAGCCTTTAGGATATGAAGTGGATGTTCGTCCCCAAAAGGGACAACTCCGAGATTATCAGCTTGCCAAAGACATGGAATCATACCCTGTTGTCATGCCAGAAGGGGAGTGGGATTTGATCCCTTTTGCAGGTGGGAAATTGTCCTTAGGCGCTACCCATGAAAATGATATGGGATTTGATTTGACGGTAGATGAAACCTTGCTCCAGCAAATGGAGGATGCGGCCTTGCCTCACTATCCAGCCTTGGATAAAGCGACTTCCAGAGATGAGCGTGTGGGAATTCGTGCTTACACCAGTGATTTCTCTCCTTTCTTTGGGGAAGTGTCAGGATTAGCAGGTGTCTATGCGGCTAGTGGACTAGGTTCATCAGGCCTCACAACTGGGCCAATCATTGGTTACCACTTAGCTCAACTGATCCAAGACAAGGAGTTGACCTTGGACCCTGAAAATTATCCCATTGCAAACTATGTCAAACGAGTAAAAAGCGAATAAGATTTTACTGAAATTTTAGCCTCCCCTCTAGGATGTCAAATGACATTCCCTATCAAAAATGATAAAATAAGAAAAAATAATCCGAGAATCGAGGAAAAAAGATGCAAGAAAAGATTTTGGTAACGGGCGGTGCCGGATTTATCGGAACCCACACTGTTATTGAGTTGATCCAAGCAGGTCATCAAGTGGTTGTGGTGGATAATCTTGTCAATAGCAATCGTAAGAGTTTAGAAGTTGTTGAAAAAATTACAGGAGTTGAGATTCCTTTCTATGAGGCAGATATCCGTGACACAGATACCCTCAGAGATATTTTCAAGCAGGAAGAGCCGACTGGCGTCATTCACTTTGCTGGTTTGAAGGCTGTTGGTGAATCAACACGTATCCCTCTTGCCTACTATGACAATAATATCGCTGGAACTGTCAGCCTTTTGAAAGCCATGGAAGAGAACAACTGTAAGAACATCATCTTCAGTTCTTCTGCGACAGTTTATGGAGATCCTCATACAGTGCCAATCTTAGAAGATTTCCCACTTTCAGTGACCAATCCATACGGTCGTACTAAGCTCATGCTAGAGGAAATTTTGACGGATATCTACAAGGCAGACTCAGAATGGAATGTGGTCTTGCTTCGTTACTTTAATCCAATCGGAGCGCATGAAAGTGGAGATTTGGGAGAAAATCCAAACGGTATTCCAAACAACCTCTTGCCTTATGTTGCGCAAGTAGCAGTTGGTAAACTGGAACAAGTTCAGGTTTTCGGTGATGACTATGAAACTGAAGACGGAACAGGTGTTCGTGACTATATCCACGTTGTAGACCTAGCCAAAGGTCACGTTGCAGCTCTACAAAAGATCCAAAAAGATTCAGGCCTTAACATTTATAACCTTGGAACAGGCAAAGGCTACTCTGTTCTTGAAATTATTCAAAATATGGAAAAAGCAGTGGGACGCCCAATTCCTTACCGCATCGTAGACCGTCGTCCAGGGGATATCGCAGCCTGCTATTCAGATCCTGCAAAAGCCAAAGCAGAGCTCGGATGGGAAGCAGAACTCGACATCACCCAAATGTGTGAAGACGCATGGCGTTGGCAAAGTAAGCATCCAAATGGATTTGAAGACTAAGATGATGATTTCAATCATCATCCCTTGTCTAAACGAAGAGGAAGTACTTCCTCTTTTTTATCAGTCTGTGGAAGCTCTGCTTCCTGACTTGGGAGCAGAGGTCGAATATGTATTTGTAGACGATGGGTCAAGTGATGGGACCTTGGAGCTTTTGAAGGCCTATCGGGAGCAAAATCCTGCGGTCCGTTATGTCTCATTCTCTCGAAATTTTGGGAAAGAGGCAGCCTTATACGCAGGCTTGCAGCATGCAACTGGAGACCTGGTGGCCGTGATGGATGCAGACCTTCAGGATCCTCCTAGTATGCTACTTGAGATGAAAGCCTTACTAGACCAAAATGCAGACTTGGACTGTGTTGGGACACGGAGAACTAGTCGGGAGGGAGAACCCTTTTTCCGCAGTTTCTGTGCTGACCTCTTTTACCGCCTCATGCAAAAAATTAGCCCAGTAGCCTTGCCCTCAGGTGTCCGTGATTTTCGCATGATGAGAAGGTCTGTGGTAGATGCTATTTTAACCCTGACCGAATCCAATCGATTTTCTAAAGGACTCTTTGCCTGGGTGGGTTTTAAAACGCACTATCTGGACTATCCAAACGTTGAACGACAGGCTGGCAAGACCAGTTGGAGTTTTAGACAACTCTTTTTCTACTCGATTGAAGGGATTCTTAACTTTTCAGATTTTCCCTTGAGTATAGCCTTTGTAGCGGGACTCCTATCTTGTTTTCTTTCGTTTGTGATGACTGTTTTTGTAGTGTTTCGGACTCTTATCTTGGGAAATCCCACATCTGGTTGGACCTCTTTGATGGCTGTCATTCTTTTTCTTGGAGGGATTCAGCTCCTGACGATTGGGATTCTCGGTAAGTATATCAGTAAGATCTATCTAGAGACCAAAAAAAGACCACTCTATCTCGTCAAAGAAAAAAGTGACCTTTCTATTATTGAAGGAAAAAATAACCAAAAAAGACTATAATTTTACCTAGAAATATGCTAAACTAGTAAGTGTGGGAAAAATGAGAAAAAATCAATTATATTTATTCCCTGATTCCTACGATGGATCTTTTAGAAGTGCTCTTGTAGGACAATTTTTGATGGCCTCCAGAACATCGCTGGTCTCAGCGATTTCTCTTTGCAATTCAACTGGATCATCGTAAAATCGAACGATTCCATTATCATGGTAATCAAAGAGTTCAGAATAAGTTTGGCAAAGCCCGCAGGCGATGCACCGTTCGGGTATAAGTGTGACTTTCATATTTATATTGTAATAAGAAAATGTAAAAAAAACAAGGAGTAAGGTATGGAAAAAGAACCGTGGCAAGAAGATATTTACGAAAACAATGAGGAAGAAACAAGATCAGAGCGTCGACACCGGAAACAAAAAGGGAAAGGCGTTGTTGCGAATCGTGTCTTGACGGTTCTAGCTAGTCTCTTCTTTGTAATCGTTGTAGCTATGGTAGTTGTATTGATTTACCTATCAACCGGTGGAAGCAATCGTACTTCATCTTTGAAGGACTTCTATGATGCATCGTCTCCTTCTACAAGTTCAAGTTCGAAAGTGGAAGCATCATCATCTTCAAGTAGCAAGGTAGAGGAAACAGCTTCTTCTGAATCAACACCTTCAGAGAGCAGTTCGGAAGAACATGCACAGGGTGAAGGAACACTTACAGTACAACCTGGAGAGGGAGAAGCAGCTCTTGCTCAACGTGCAGGGATTTCCATTGCCCAGCTAGAAGCCCTAAATCCTTCTCACATGTCGTCTGGATCTTGGTTTGCCAACCCAGGTGATGTGATTAAGACAAGATAGGAGTCGGTCATGAAGACAATTCAAATTGCTATCGATGGTCCAGCTTCGAGTGGCAAGAGTACGGTCGCAAAGATTGTCGCTAAGGATTTTGGATATACTTATCTCGATACAGGTGCTATGTACCGTGCTGCGACTTATATAGCGCTCAAGCACCAGTTGAATGCAGAAAATGTAGACCAACTTCTTGAGCTTCTTAACCAACACCCCATTAGTTTTGGTCGTTCAGAAACAGGTGAGCAACTTGTTTTTGTAGGGGATGTTGATATTACGCATCCGATTCGTGAAAATGAAGTGACCAACAAGGTTTCAAGCATTGCTGCCATTCCTGAGGTGCGTGAGAAACTGGTTTCGCTCCAGCAAGAGATTGCCCAGCAAGGTGGTATCGTCATGGATGGCCGTGATATCGGGACAGTTGTTTTACCACAAGCTGAACTCAAGATTTTCCTAGTGGCTTCTGTTGAAGAAAGAGCAGAGCGTCGTTACAAGGAAAATATTGCTAAAGGGATTGAAACAGACCTTGAAACGCTGAAAGAAGAGATTGCGGCGCGTGACTACAAGGATAGTCATCGTGAAACCTCACCTCTTAAACAGGCTGAGGATGCAGTTTACCTTGACACAACTGGACTAAGTATCCAGGAAGTGGTCGAAAAAATCGAATCAGAAGCAAAAAAATATATGTCCTAGGGACGAGAGGAGCAGGCTAAATGAATCCTGCTCCTTTTCTCTCTTTTGCGCGCGTTTCAAAACAGCCTTTTTGGGAGAATTTTGATAAAATAGTAGTATCAATAAAAAGGACGGAAGCATGACAAAGAAAATCATAGCCATTTGGGCCCAAGATGAAAAAGGTGTGATTGGGAAGGAAGATCGTCTCCCTTGGCATTTGCCAGCAGAGTTGCAACATTTTAAGGAAACAACTTTAAATCATGCTATACTGATGGGGCGAGTGACTTTTGATGGCATGGGACGTCGTCTGCTTCCAAAACGGCAAACCCTGATTTTAACGCGCAATAGCGAAGAAGTCATAGATGGGGCGCTCGTATTTCAAGATGTGGAGTCTGTTTTAGCGTGGTATCAGAGTCAGGAAAAAAATCTCTATATCCTTGGCGGAAAGCAGATTTTTCAAGCTTTTGAGCCTTATTTAGATGAAATCATCGTGACACAGATTCATGCTCAGGTGGAGGGAGATACCTATTTTCCTGAGGATTTTGACTTGTCTCTTTTTGAGACAGTCGCAAGCAAATCTTATGAGCGAGATGAGAAAAACAACTATGATTTCACCATCCAATACCGAAAGAGAAAGGAAGTCTAATGGAGCGCAGTATATTTGGATTTTTTACAGCCTTTTTGTGTGTGATCTGTATTTTGACTGGAGCACAGGCTTTTCGTAAGAAGCGCTATGGACTGTCTGCTTTACTCTGGTTGAATGCTTTTACCAATCTGGTCAACAGTGTCCACGCTTTTTATATGACCTTATTTTAGATAGAATGATAAATTAGAATGGAAGGAAATCATGCCTACAAATAGGAAAAATGATATGATGGTTTATTGCTCATTTTGTGGCAAAAGCCAAGAAGAAGTAAAAAAAATAATCGCTGGGAACAACGCCTTTATCTGTAATGAATGTGTGGAGTTGGCCCAGGAAATCATTCGGGAGGAGTTGGCCGAGGAAGTTTTGGCAGACTTGTCTGAAGTACCAAAACCAATCGAACTCCTCAATATCTTAAACCACTATGTGATTGGTCAAGATCGTGCCAAACGTGCCTTGGCAGTGGCTGTTTACAACCACTACAAACGCATCAATTTCCACGATACGCGTGAAGAGTCAGAAGATGTGGATTTGCAGAAGTCAAACATCTTGATGATTGGTCCAACTGGTTCTGGGAAAACTTTCTTGGCTCAGACTTTGGCTAAGAGCTTGAATGTACCTTTTGCTATTGCAGATGCGACAGCTCTTACTGAGGCTGGGTATGTGGGTGAGGACGTGGAAAATATCCTCCTCAAACTCTTGCAGGCTGCTGACTTTAACATCGAACGTGCAGAACGTGGGATTATCTACGTGGATGAAATTGACAAGATTGCCAAAAAGAGCGAGAACGTGTCTATCACACGTGACGTTTCGGGTGAAGGAGTGCAACAAGCCCTTCTTAAAATCATTGAAGGAACTGTAGCCAGTGTACCACCTCAAGGTGGACGCAAACATCCACAACAAGAGATGATCCAGGTAGATACCAGGAATATCCTCTTCATCGTGGGTGGTGCCTTTGATGGCATCGAAGAAATCGTCAAACAACGTCTGGGTGAAAAAGTTATCGGTTTTGGCCAAAATAACAAGGCTATTGATGAAAACAGCTCCTACATGCAAGAAATCATCGCAGAAGATATTCAAAAATTTGGGATTATCCCTGAGTTGATTGGACGCTTGCCTGTCTTTGCTGCTCTTGAGCAATTGACGGTCGATGACTTGGTTCGTATCTTGAAAGAACCAAGAAATGCCTTGGTCAAACAATACCAAACCTTGCTTTCTTATGATGACGTTGAGTTGGAATTTGACGACGAAGCCCTTCAAGAAATTGCCAATAAGGCTATCGAACGCAAAACTGGTGCGCGTGGTCTTCGCTCAATCATCGAAGAAACCATGCTAGATGTTATGTTTGAAGTACCGAGTCAGGAAAATGTGAAATTGGTCCGCATCACGAAAGAAGCTGTCGATGGAACGGAAAAACCAATCCTAGAAACAGCCTAGAGGTGACTATGGAAATCAATACACACAATGCTGAAATCTTGCTCAGTGCGGCAAACAAGTCCCACTATCCGCAGGATGAACTGCCAGAGATTGCCCTTGCAGGGCGTTCAAATGTTGGCAAGTCTAGCTTTATCAACACCATGCTCAACCGCAAAAATCTTGCCCGTACATCAGGGAAACCTGGGAAAACCCAGCTCCTTAACTTTTTTAACATTGATGACAAGATGCGCTTTGTGGATGTGCCTGGGTATGGCTATGCCCGCGTTTCCAAAAAGGAGCGTGAAAAGTGGGGGCGCATGATTGAGGAATACTTAACGACTCGTGAAAATCTCCGTGCCGTGGTTAGTCTAGTGGATCTCCGCCACGACCCGTCAGCAGATGATGTGCAGATGTACGAATTTCTCAAATATTATGAGATTCCGGTTATCATCGTTGCGACCAAGGCGGACAAGATTCCCCGTGGTAAGTGGAATAAGCACGAATCAGCAATCAAAAAGAAATTAAACTTTGATCCAAGTGACGATTTCATCCTCTTTTCATCTGTCAGCAAGGCAGGGATGGATCAGGCTTGGGATGCAATATTAGAAAAATTGTGAGGGAAAGAAATGGCAAAAACAATTCATACAGACAAAGCTCCAAAAGCAATCGGACCTTATGTTCAAGGGAAAATCGTTGGCAATCTTTTGTTTGCTAGTGGTCAAGTTCCTCTATCTCCTGAAACTGGAGAAATTGTAGGAGAAACGATCCAAGAACAGACCGAACAAGTTTTGAAAAATATCGGTGCTATTTTGGCTGAAGCAGGAACAGACTTTGACCATGTTGTTAAAACAACTTGCTTCTTGAGCGATATGAATGACTTTGTTCCTTTTAACGAGGTTTACCAGACTGCCTTTAAAGAGGAGTTCCCAGCTCGTTCAGCTGTAGAGGTTGCACGTCTTCCTCGTGATGTAAAAGTCGAAATTGAAGTGATCGCAGAGATTGGATAAGCTAGTTGAAGTTTGGCTCTGCCAAACTTTTTTTGATATAAGGAGAGATAGATGATAAAGAAACAACTTCACCTGGTGATTGTGACAGGGATGAGTGGCGCAGGGAAAACGGTAGCCATTCAGTCCTTCGAGGATTTAGGATATTTCACTATTGACAATATGCCACCAGCCCTCTTGCCAAAGTTTTTGCAGTTGGTAGAGACCAAGGATGATGACCATAAGTTAGCCCTAGTAGTCGATATGCGGAGCCGTTCCTTCTTTTCAGAGATTCAGGCTGTTTTGGATGAATTGGAAAACCAAGACGATTTGGATTTTAAAATTCTCTTTTTGGATGCAAAAGATAAGGAATTGGTGGCACGCTATAAGGAAACTAGAAGAAGTCACCCTCTAGCTGCTGATGGTCGGATTTTAGATGGCATCAAGCTGGAACGTGAACTCTTAGCACCTTTGAAAAATATGAGTCAAAATGTGGTGGATACGACAGAACTCACTCCTCGTGAACTTCGTAAAACCATTGCAGAGCAATTTTCAGACCAAGAACAAGCCCAGTCTTTTCGTATCGAGGTCATGTCTTTTGGATTCAAGTATGGTATCCCGATCGATGCAGACTTGGTTTTTGATGTCCGTTTCTTACCAAATCCATACTACCTCCCTGAACTTCGTAATCAGACAGGTGAGGATCAAGCAGTTTATGACTATGTGATGCATCATGAAGAGTCTGAAAGTTTCTATCAGCACTTGCTCGCCTTGATTGAGCCCATTTTGCCAAGTTACAAAAAAGAAGGCAAGTCTGTTTTAACCATTGCAGTAGGATGTACAGGTGGACAACACCGTAGTGTGGCCTTTGCCAAGCGCATAGCTGAGGACCTTGCTAAAAACTGGCCTGTCAATGAAAGCCATCGTGACAAAGACAGAAGAAAGGAAACGGTAAACCGTTCATGAGAAAACCAAAGATAACGGTAATTGGTGGAGGAACAGGTATCCCCGTCATTTTGAAAAGCTTGCGAGAAAAGGATGTGGATATCGCAGCCATCGTAACGGTAGCTGATGATGGTGGCTCTTCTGGTGAACTAAGAAAGAATATCCAACAGCTGACACCACCAGGAGATCTTCGCAATGTCCTGGTAGCCATGTCGGATATGCCTAAATTTTATGAGAAGGTTTTTCAGTACCGCTTTTCAGAAGACGCTGGTGCTTTTGCAGGTCATCCTCTAGGAAATATCATTATAGCAGGACTTTCTGAAATGCAAGGGTCCACTTACAATGCCATGCAGCTGCTAAGTCTCTTTTTCCACACAACAGGAAAAATCTACCCCTCAAGCGATCAGCCTTTGACACTGCATGCAGTCTTTAAAGACGGTTCTGAGGTGGCAGGTGAGAGCCACATTGCAGATCATCCAGGCATGATCGACCATGTCTATGTGACCAATACCTTGGATGATGAAACACCGCAAGCCAGCCGTCGAGTAGTCAATACCATTCTCGAGAGTGACATGATTGTCTTGGGGCCTGGTTCCCTCTTTACATCGATTTTGCCCAATATCGTCATTGAGGAGATTGGGCAGGCTCTCTTGGATACTAAGGCAGAGATCGCCTATGTCTGCAATATCATGACCCAGCGTGGGGAAACAGAGCACTTTTCAGACAGTGACCACGTGGAAGTCCTCCATCGACACTTAGGTCGGCCTTTTATTGATACGGTCTTGGTTAATATCGAGAAGGTTCCTAGAGAATACATGGATACCAACCGTTTTGATGAATATTTGGTTCAGGTAGAGCATGACTTTGCTGGTCTTTGCAAGCAGGTTCCTCGTGTGATTTCATCCAACTTCCTTCGTTTGGAAAATGGAGGAGCCTTCCATGATGGCGATTTGATTGTAGACGAATTGATGCGGATTATACAGGTGAGAAAATGAGTTTTACAGTTGCAGTAAAAGAGGAAATTCTTGGTCAACACCATCTCAGTCGTCATGAATTGTCTGCCATCATCAAGATGTCTGGCAGTATCGGTCTCTCGACTTCAGGATTGACCTTGTCCGTCGTGACCGAAAATGCCAAGTTGGCTCGGCACCTTTATGAGTCCTTTCTCCATTTTTATGATATCAAGTCAGAGATTCGTCACCATCAGAGAAGCAATCTTCGCAAGAATCGTGTCTATACGGTCTATACAGATGAGAGGGTGCAGGAGCTTTTAGCTGATTTGCGGCTTGCGGATTCCTTCTTTGGTTTGGAGACGGGCATTGATCCCGATATCTTAGCAGATGAGGAGGCTGGTCGTGCTTACTTATGTGGGGCCTTTCTGGCAAATGGTAGCATCCGAGATCCGGAGTCTGGCAAGTACCAGTTGGAGATCAGTTCCGTTTATCTAGACCACGCCCAAGGACTAGCCTCTCTCCTCCAGCAATTTTTACTGGATGCCAAGGTTATTGAGCGAAAGAAAGGTGCAGTTACCTATCTCCAGCGTGCAGAGGACATCATGGATTTCTTGATCGTAATTGGGGCTATGCAGGCGCGTGATAATTTTGAGCGCGTCAAGATTTTGCGTGAAACCCGTAATGATCTCAATCGGGCTAATAATGCCGAGACAGCTAATATTGCTCGAACGGTTTCTGCTAGTATGAAGACCATCAATAATATCAGTAAAATCAAAGATAGAATGGGTTTGGAAAATTTACCCGTGGATTTGCAAGAGGTAGCGCAGTTGCGGATTCAGCACCCGGACTACTCTATCCAGCAGTTGGCAGATAGCTTGAGCAATCCCCTGACCAAAAGTGGTGTCAACCACAGACTCAGAAAAATAAACAAGATCGCAGATGAACTATAAAACCACGAATCAGTTGATTCGTGGTTTTTTCTTGAAGTTAATAAATATGTGAGAAGAATTTTAAAGGAAGCCAACACCATAATCTATGGTATACTATAGATGAGTTATACTGTAGCACAAAGGAGGCACCATGAAAAAACCTAAAAAAGTATGATTATTTTAATCAGCATTTTAGCAGTCATTGGAATCACAATAGGAGGATGTAGCATGCACCAATACCAAAAGAAACAAGAAATGATAGCTATCGCAACAAGCGATGAGGCGAGAAAAATTTATGAAGAATATATGAAAAAGAAAGATCCAAAAGCTTTTACTAAAGAAGGAATTATCCGTGACTATGTGATTGATAATGAAAGTTTATATTATAATCCAATGGGAGGTATAGAGGTTAAAACTTATATTAATAATAATGAAAAATTAGATATTCAATTCGGTATTGTAAGAAATAGCGAGGGGAAATTAGAGCCCAGTGGCTATACATATTCTGGAGAGTTGAGTAAGTTGTTAGGAGAGTAGATTCATGACTGAAGAATATGTGAGTGAAGTTAATCTTCAAACTGCAATGGCTAAATATAAAGATTTACGATTGAATCGTATAGCGGAAACTCCTAATGGTGATCAAATTGGCACTGTCACCCAAGTCTACGACAATACTACAGGAGCGGGGGAGCAGGTTTATGCAGTTGTAAAAAATCCCAATGAAAAAGCTGAGGATATACAGGAAAGTTATGCTATACTATGAGTAAGTTAGTCCCTAATTCATTGATAGGATAGCATAAAGGAGGCACCATGAAAAAACTTAAAAAAAGTATGATTATTTTATTCAGTATTTTAGCAGTAATTGGAATCACAATAGGAGGTTGTAGCATGCACCAATATCAAAAGAAACAAGAAATGATTGCCATCGCGACAAGTGATGAGGCGAAGAAGGTTTATGAACATTTTATGAAATCTAAGGATCCTAATGCATTCACTAATGCAGGTGTTATCCAGGATTATGTTGTTGATGAAAGTAGCTTAGATTATAATCCAATGGGGGGATTGATGGTTTCGGTGGTTATCAACAAAGATAATGAATTAAATATAAATTATAATTTGATTGAAAACAAAGATGGCTCATACCATTCAGCATATTATTCTACTTCACCAAAATTATCCAAACTTTTGAAAGGAAATAACGAATGACACAAAATTATGTTAAAGAGAATAACCTTCAAACCGCAATGGCAGAGTATCAGAATAACATGGGTGAAGGAAGAACTTTATATGACCAATATGAAAGAGAACTTGGGACTGTCACCCAAGTCTACAACAATACTACAGGAGCGGGCGAGCAGGTTTATGCGGTTGTAAAAAATACCAAAGAAAATACTGATGACGTACAGGAAGTAACGGTCCTTTTTCGTGGTTCTACGGGACCAGATCATTTTTTGAATGAAACAGCAGATGTCTGGAATGACTGGGTAGAAAATGATGCAGTTATAGCTAAGAGAATTGTAATGCAAAGCAATCCCAGCGACCGAGACAATTCTACCGAGCAACTAAAGGCTTCTGCCAGATCTTTAAAAGACATCATGGAAAAATATCCAAATGCCAAGATTAACATCTATGGGCATTCTCTTGGATCTATGGACGCTCAGTATGCTATGGCTGACCTAGAAGCGGCCCAAATCGAGCGAATCCAACAGGCTTATATCTATAACGGACCTGATGTCTACCGAATCCTTAGCCCCAAACAGAGAAAAATTGTCGATCAGATTAAAGGACGTATCTACAACTATGCTGACCCTAAAGATAAGATCAGCATGGTGGGAAGAGATCCTTCGAAGGGCAGTATCGGTTCTGTAGGTATGGTTTATTATGTAGATAGTGAACAAGAAGATTTTGTAAATCAGCATATGACCTATGGTTATCGCTTGGATAAGGATGGAAAAATAAAAATTCTCTCCAATACCAGTACAGTCGCATATAATAGCTTTCTAATTAAAATGGAGAGTTTCAAAAAGCTTAAGAAGAGTCTATCTTCTGATGGTTTTACATCTGATGAGCGAATCTTTCTAGACTCTGAACAAGCTAAGCTAACGGCGTCAGGTGTTTGCCATATTGTAACAGAAGAACTAGATGTTCTCAAAAAAATATATAATGAAGGTGTTCAAGATGCGAGTGAAGTGCTTGTATCTTGCAGTAATGTTCCTTGGGGTTTTATCCTAAGTCCGTACGAAACAGAGGTTGCCTATTCTGATGGAGGAGTGACTTATGAAACAACTGTTGGTGTTATTCAAAAGAGATTTACTCCAGTTCTTGATACTGCGAAACAATTAGAGAAAGATTTTACAGATTTAGAAAAGCAAATCAAAGACGGTATTCAGAAAAAATTAGATGAAGATGAAGAATTGGCTAATGAATTTAAGCAATGGGAGAGTTTGATATGATAGAGGATGAAATTAGGAAAAAGCGACAGCGTATTGAAGAATGTGAGGATGACTATCGACGTTCTTTCAAAAAAATCGAAAATCAGTACGAAGAAGCAAACTATAAGTTTCAACAGTTGCGTCATATGATTGAAGAAAAGCATCAAATTATTTCTCATTCCTTAGACCAACTAGGCGGAGACACAACCGAATGGCGTTATCAATCCAATCGACTAGCATCCAACTTTAGTCAGCAAATCGAGATGGCGTATAGAAATAGACAAGGACAACTCGAACAAGAAGAATTGGAGCTCGAACAGGAATACAAGCGGCAACACCGTCTCTTAGAAGATGAGCTTGCCAGAGCTCAGGAGCAAAAAAGACGCTTAGAAGAACGAGGTTAACGATAATGGCGAATGTATTTGATTATATTAATGATTTTTTCGCGGGGGGAGAGGAGGCTCTAAGAAATATTGAAAAAGAGTTGGAACGATCATTTATAAAAAACATCTTGGCTCCAGCAAAAAAAGCTCGTATTTCCACTATAGAAAAAGATACAGAAAAATATATGAAGATTTCTCTATTAAGTGCTCAAGAAAGTTTGAAAGAAGTTTCGAAAAACATTGATAGTTCGATGAAGGGAGAATTTTCTAGAAAAGTAGTTGAAACTATAGAAACGAAAAGTAAAGAATATCCAAAAGCTTTAAATGGTACAAAGTAGACTTTTGATTCTTAAAGTAGAACTCCAGTATGTTGCTTTTTATAGCAGATGAACTATAAAACCACGAATCGTTGATCCGTGGTTCTTTTCTTATAAACTGGTCGAGTGTTTTGGTTGCACTTTTTGCTCTGGGTCAATGTAGTTAATAGCATTGTTAACAGCTGTTGGAGCTTCACCCAGTCCTGTAGCGATCAAATCAATCTTACCTTCATAGTAGCAGCAGTCGCCGATAGCATAGATACCTGCTTGGCTGGATTCTTGTTTGCTATTGACGATAATCTTGTGACGGTTGAGGTCCAGCCCCCAATTTTTAAGATTGCCGACAGATGATTTGAAACCATAGTTGACAAAGAGGTGGTCTACTTCGATAGTTTCGGTTTCATCTGATTTTACTTTGGCGATTTCTAGTTTGTCGAGTGTTTTACCATCTCCAAGGAGTTGGCTAGGGACGAACGGTGTCTTGATGGTCACAGATGATTCTTGCAAGGCTTGCACACTATGTTCCAAGGCGCGGAAATTATCTCTGCGGTGAACAAGGGTAGTTGGGGCAATCTTTTCAAAAGCCAGAGCCCAGTCTACTGCTGAGTCCCCACCACCAAGGATGGTCACTTTCTTACCAGCGTATTGCTGGATGTTGGAAACGTGGTAGTGGATATTTTCATAATTTTCGACATCATCTAGTTCGAGCGGACGCGGTTTAAAGGCACCGCCCCCCATAGCAATGATGACTGTTTTGGTCAGGTGGCTTCCCTTGTTGGTTGTGATGGTAAAACCTTGATCTTTTTTCTCGATTTCAAGAACAGTTTCATTGAGATGAACAGGTGTTTCAAAGCTGTTTAGCTGTTCAATCAATCGATTGGTTAGCTCTTCCCCAGTTAAGTTTGGGAAACCTGGCACATCAAGGATTTGCTTCTCAGGATAGAGGATGGCGGGTTGGCCACCTAGCTGGGGAAGAGAGTCAATGATTTGGACTTTGGCTTGACGTAGATGGGCGTAAAAGGCAGCAAAGAGCCCAACAGGACCGCCACCTACAATAGTAATATCATAGAGTTGAGACATGATTTCTCCTTCGTTTTTTCTAATCAGTTTATTTTATCATATTTTTGCTTAATTTAAAATGAGGCAGGATAGGGAAAAAATGGGCAAAAAATGGTATAATGGTACAGAAAGTGTTTTGACAGGGAGGAGGCCAGGGATGAATTTTCAACCATTATCCAATTTGCAATACTGGACGAGTTTGTTTTCAAGCCCTTGGACAATAGTCACCAATCTGATTGATATTCTCATTGTGACTTATATTTTATATCATTTTACCAAAGCGATTGCAGGGACCAAAATCATGATATTGGTGCGGGGAGTTCTGGTCTTTATTTTAGGTCAGATTCTGTCCAATATGATTGGTTTGACAACCATTTCCTGGTTGATCAATCAGATCATCACCTACGGGGTGATTGCAGCGGTGGTTATCTTTTCACCAGAGATTCGAACAGGTTTGGAGCGATTGGGCCGGGCTACTGATTTCTTCTCCAATGCCCCCATTAGTGCGGAAGAGCAGATGGTTCGTGCATTTGTGAAATCAGTTGAATACATGAGTCCTCGTAAGATTGGGGCGCTTGTAGTGGTTCAGAGAGTGAGAACCTTGCAGGAATATATCTCGACAGGGATCCCTTTAGATGCCAAAATTTCGGCTGAATTGCTTATCAATATTTTCATTCCCAATACTCCCTTGCATGATGGTGCTGTCATTATCAAGGAAGACCGAATTGCTGTAACTTCAGCCTATCTACCCTTGACTGAAGATACCGGGATTTCCAAGGAGTTTGGAACGCGTCACAGGGCGGCGATTGGTTTGTCGGAAGTGTCAGATGCTCTTACCTTTGTGGTTTCGGAAGAAACGGGTGGAATCTCCATCACCTATAATGGAGTCTTTAAGCACGATTTAACCTTGGAAGAGTTTGAATCGGAGTTAAGAAGAATCTTACTTCCAAAATCAGAGAAAAAGCAAGGTCTGAAAGAGCGCTTGCTAGGAGGATTGAAACATGAGAAAAAATAGTCTATACATCATTTCTTCCTTCTTTTTCGCCTGCATTCTCTTTATCTATGCAACTTTGACAAACTATCAGAATAGCAACAGTGCCAGACAGGTGCGGACGGAGACTTATACAAACACAGTTCTTAATGTCCCAATTGATATTCAGTATGACAGTGATCAGTATTTTATCAGTGGTTTTACATCTGAGGTGACGGTCTTTCTAACAGGGTCAAATAGAGTTGCTTTGGCGAGTGAGATGCAGGAAAGTACCCGCAAATTTAAGGTGACGGCTGATCTTTCTGATGCCAGTATAGGAACCATCGAAGTTCCTCTAACCATTGAAAATCTTCCGAGCGGTTTGACGGCTGTTGCGACACCGCAAAAGATAACAGTGAAGGTCGGTAAAAAAGCAAAACGGGACAATGTCATTGTTGTGCCGGAGATTGACCCTAGTCAGATTGATTCTCGTGTGAAAATCGATACAGTTACTGTGTCAGATGAAAAAGTAACGGTTATTAGTGATGAGGAAACCCTCTCCAAAGTAGATCGTGTCATTGCCATCTTACCGACGAGTGAACGGATAACTGGAAACTACTCGTCCTCTGTTCCTCTACAAGCAGTCGATAAAAATGGAAATGTCTTACCAAGCGTCATTATGCCATTTGACACAACTATGAAAATTACAACAAAAACAGCAACGTCTAGTTCAAGTAACTCGTCAACAAGTTCCTCAGAAGGCAGTTCGTCTTCAACGAGTTCAGAAACGAAGCCAGACTCGTCTAAACAGGACTAAATAAAATAGTAGAAAAGGATGATAAATAAAATGGGTAAATATTTTGGGACCGATGGAGTCCGTGGAGAAGCAAACGTAGAACTGACGCCAGAATTGGCCTTTAAACTGGGACGTTTTGGTGGGTATGTTCTTAGCCAACACGAAACAGAAGCCCCTAAAGTCTTTGTAGGACGTGATACACGTATCTCAGGAGAAATGTTAGAATCAGCCTTAGTGGCAGGTCTCCTCTCTGTAGGGATTCACGTCTACAAACTCGGTGTCCTTGCAACACCAGCAGTAGCTTACTTGGTCAAAACTGAGGGAGCCAGTGCAGGTGTCATGATTTCCGCTAGTCACAACCCAGCCCTTGATAATGGAATTAAATTCTTTGGTGGGGATGGCTTCAAACTTGATGATGAAAAAGAAGCTGAAATCGAAGCCTTGCTAGATGCTACAGAAGACACCCTTCCTCGTCCAAGTGCCGAAGGATTGGGAACCTTAGTGGACTATCCAGAAGGTTTACGTAAGTATGAAGGTTACCTTGTTTCAACTGGAACGCCTCTTGAAGGAATGAAAGTGGCCTTGGATACAGCCAACGGTGCAGCATCTACAAGTGCCCGTCAAATCTTTGCAGACCTTGGGGCTCAAATAACTGTTATTGGTGAGACACCAGATGGTCTTAATATCAACTTGAATGTGGGTTCTACACATCCAGAAGCTCTTCAAGAAGTTGTCAAAGAAAGCCAGTCAGCTATTGGTTTGGCCTTTGACGGTGATAGTGACCGTTTGATTGCTGTTGATGAAAATGGTGACATCGTCGATGGCGATAAGATCATGTACATCATCGGGAAATATCTTTCTGAAAAAGGCCAGTTGGCTCAAAACACCATCGTGACAACGGTTATGTCTAACCTTGGCTTCCATAAGGCCTTGGAGAGTGTTGGTATTAACAAGGCAGTGACTGCTGTTGGCGACCGCTATGTTGTTGAAGAAATGAGAAAATCAGGCTATAACCTTGGCGGTGAACAGTCTGGTCACGTTATCTTGATGGATTATAATACGACAGGTGATGGACAGTTAACTGCCGTTCAATTAACAAAAGTTATACGGGAAACCGGTAAAACCTTGTCTCAACTGGCATCAGAAGTAACGATTTACCCACAAAAACTGGTCAATATCCGAGTGGAAAATGCCATGAAAGAAAAAGCCATGGAAGTACCAGCCATCAAGGCAATCATCGAAAAGATGGAAGGAGAAATGGCAGGAAACGGCCGTATCCTTGTTCGCCCAAGTGGTACCGAACCCCTCTTACGTGTCATGGCAGAGGCACCTACAACAGAAGAAGTCAATTACTATGTAGATACGATTGCTACTGTTGTTAAAGATGAAATCGGTATTGACTAAAGCCTAGAAAACTAGATGAAATGATAAAAATGTGGTACAATTGCATAGTAAATTGTAGCAATGGGAGAGAAAAATGAATCTTAAACGAGAACAAGAATTTGTTAGCCAGTATCACTTTGATGCTCGTAACTTTGAATGGGAAAATGAAAATGGGGCTCCTGAAACCAAGGTAGACGTGAATTTCCAGTTGCTCCAATACGACCAAGAAAATCAAGTGACTTCGCTTGTTGTTATCTTGAGTTTCATGATTGTCTTTGACAAATTTGTCATTAGCGGAACAATTTCTCAAGTGAACCATGTGGAAGGTCGCATTGTCAACGAACCAAGCGAATTTAACCAAGAGGAAGTCGAAACTTTGGCACGTCCATGTTTGAACATGCTCAATCGTTTGACGTATGAAGTAACAGAAATCGCCTTGGATCTTCCAGGGATCAATTTGGAGTTTTAGTCATGAAATTAGCTATCATTACAGATTCTTCGGCCTATTTAGAGGAGAAGACGCTGCAAAGAGAGAATCTATTTATCTTGGATATTCCTGTCAATATTGATGGGGAGGAGTATGTTGAAGGTATCAATCTGACTGCTGAGGAATTTTATCAAAAAATGGCTCAGTCTGCAGAATTGCCTAAAACCAGTCAACCAAGTATTGCCAAATTAGATGAGATTCTAAGTTCCTTGAAAGGACAAGGTTATACCCATGTTTTGGGACTCTTTCTTTCGTCAGGGATTTCAGGTTTTTATCAGAATATCCAATACATGTTGGATGAGTATGATGGCTTGACCATAGCCTTTCCAGATACCCATATCACAAGTTCCCCTCTAGGATTTATGGTAGAGAGTGCCTTTGAATGGGCAGAACAGGGCGATGATTTTGCTCAGATTCAGGAGAAATTAGCTCTTCAAATTGCTGATAATTCAGCCTTTATCATAGTAGATGACCTCGACCACTTGGTTAAGGGGGGACGTCTGTCAAATGGGGCAGCCATCTTAGGGAATCTCCTCAGTATCAAGCCCATTCTTTATTTCAATGACCAAGGTGTGATTGAAGTTTACGAAAAAGTTCGTACAGAAAAGAAGGCAATCAAACGTTTGGTGGAAATCATCAAAGAGTTGACAAAAGATGGGAATTACCGTATCACAGTCATCCATGGCAATGCTCCTCAAAAGGCAGCGGACTTACGTCAGCTTTTGATGGAGAGTGGTGTGACTGCTGAGATTCCAATTGCAACCTTTGGTAGTGTCATTGGAACCCACCTTGGAGAAGGTAGTATCGCTTTAAGCTATACGCCAGTCATCTAGATTGTTCTTACAAGCTTTGTATCTTAGCAATTGAACACGGACTATTGCCTCTTGAAAAAGATGCCTGTCTTGCCTTTCGTGGAAAGTCAGCGTCATTCCCTATTTTTCATGGGCAACTAACGTCCTTTGTATCTTGATAATTGAACATGCCTAGAACCCTGTGTGAAAAAGATAGTTCTTCCAAGGAGTAGACACTCCTTGATCAGAACTCCTATTTTCACTTTATGTTCTTACAGGCTTTGTATCTTAGACAGGAGTAGAGATGAGTATTCGAGTAATTATCGCCGGGTTTAAGGGAAAGATGGGCCAAGCTGCCTGTCAGATGGTCTTTGCTGATCCGGACTTGGACTTGGTCGCAGTTTTGGATCCGTTTGAGTCTGCGTCAGAATGGCAGGGAATTCCTGTCTTCAATGATAAGGCTGATTTAGCCGGGTTTGAAGCGGATGTCTGGGTAGACTTTACTACACCAGCGGTTGCCTACGAAAATACACGCTTTGCTCTTGAAAATGGCTTTGCTCCAGTAGTTGGAACAACAGGATTCACTAGTGACGAAATTGCAGAACTAAAAGCATTTTCCCGTGAACAAGATTTGGGTGGCTTGATTGCTCCTAACTTTGCCTTGGGAGCTGTCTTGCTTATGCAATTTGCGGCGCAGGCTGCCAAATATTTCCCAAATGTGGAGATTATCGAGCTCCATCATGACAAGAAAAAAGATGCTCCGAGTGGAACAGCCATTAAAACGGCTGAGTTGATGGCAGAAGTTCGAGAGCCTATTCAGCAAGGTGCGCCTGATGAGGAAGAATTGATTGCAGGTGCTCGCGGTGCTGACTTTGATGGCATACGTATCCACTCAGTTCGCCTACCAGGCTTGGTAGCCCATCAGGAAGTCATCTTTGGCAATCAGGGAGAAGGATTGACCCTCCGTCATGACTCCTATGATCGCAGCTCCTTCATGACAGGGGTCAATTTGGGAATCAAAGAAGTTGTCAAGCGTCATGAGCTTGTCTATGGATTAGAACACTTATTATGAGATTAACGCAAATGCCTTCTGAATTTCAGAAGGCTTTACCAGTATTAGAAAAAATTAAAGAAGCAGGCTTTGAAGCCTATTTTGTTGGGGGCTCTGTTCGAGATGCCCTCCTCAATCGTCCTATCCATGATGTGGATATCGCGACTTCTTCCTATCCAGAGGAGACCAAGCAGATTTTTTCGCGAACAGCCGATATTGGAATTGAGCACGGAACTGTCTTAGTTTTAGATGGGGACGAGGAGTATGAGGTAACCACCTTTCGGACAGAAGATGTCTATGTGGACTATCGCAGACCCAGTGCAGTTTCCTTTGTGCGTTCGCTAGAAGAAGACCTCAAACGCCGTGATTTCACAGTGAATGCCTTTGCCTTGGATGAAACAGGCGAAATCATTGATTTGTTCCATGGATTAGAAGATTTGGAAAACCAAGTCTTGCGAGCAGTTGGAGTGGCTAGTGAGCGTTTCAACGAAGATGCTCTGCGGATTATGCGTGGTTTCCGTTTTCAGGCCAGTCTCGGTTTTAAACTTGAACCAGAAACTTTTGTGGCGATGAAGACTTTGACGCCACTTTTGGAGAAAATTTCTGTGGAGCGCACCTTCGTTGAGTTTGATAAACTCTTGCTGGCACCTTTTTGGCGAGTTGGTCTGTCTTCCATGATTGAGAGTCGATCTTATGACTATCTTCCAGATATGGCAGGAAGCAAGGACAAGCTCAACAGACTGTTTGATTTGGAGACTGATTTCACTTTTGAATCTTCCGAACAAGCCTGGGCCGCTCTCTTGTGGGCTTTGGAGGTTAAAGATGCACAGCCATTTTTGAAGGCGTGGAAAACCTCACGCCAGTTTGCCAAGCAAGTTCAGGATTTACTGAATATTTTGGTCCTTCGTGAAAAGGGAGAATTGAGCAAGCGCGATTGTTACCGATTTGACTTGGATTCCCTTTTACAGGCAGAAAATCTTCGTCAGGCTCAAGGGAAAGAAGTCAACCCACAAGCCATCACAGAAACTTACCATAGTTTGACCATTCATGATAAGAAAGAAATCCAGATTAATGGTGGCATTTTGATTAAGGAATATGGTTACCAGCCAGGACCAGACTTGGGAGAGATTTTAACAGAGATTGAGTTTGCCATTGTCGATGGAGAGTTGGAAAACGATCGTCAAGCTATCCATGCTAACCTGAGGGAGAAAAAATGAGTGATTTTATCGTTGAAAAACTAAGCAAATCCGTCGGAGACAAGACCGTTTTTAAGGATATTTCCTTTATCATCCATGACCTAGACAGAATCGGTCTAATTGGTGTCAATGGAACGGGTAAGACTACCCTTTTGGATGTTCTTTCTGGCACTTCTGGCTTTGATGGGGACGTTAGCCCTTTTTCTGCTAAGAATGACTATAAGATTGGCTACTTGACACAGAATCCTGATTTTGATGATAGCAAGACAGTTTTGGATACAGTTCTCTCCAGCGACCTCAAGGAAATCCAGTTGATTCGTGAGTATGAGTTAATCATGCTCAATTACAGTGAGGACAAGCAGGCTCGTTTGGAACGGGTCATGGCAGAGATGGATTCTCTCCAAGCCTGGGAAATTGAAAGCCAGGTCAAGACGGTCCTCAGCAAGCTGGGTATTCAGGACTTGTCGACTCCAGTTGGTGAATTGTCAGGTGGTCTGAGAAGACGGGTTCAGTTGGCGCAAGTTCTCCTAGGAAACCACGACCTCTTGCTTCTGGACGAGCCGACTAACCACCTGGACATTGCGACCATTGAGTGGCTGACTCTTTTTTTGAAAAATTCCAAGAAGACTGTTCTCTTTATCACCCACGATCGTTATTTCCTAGATGCACTATCAACGCGGATTTTCGAGTTGGACCGAGCAGGCTTGACCGAGTATCAGGGAAATTACCAGGACTATGTTCGCCTCAAGGCTGAACAAGATGAGCGTGACGCTGCCCTTCTCCACAAGAAAGAACAACTCTACAAACAAGAACTGGCCTGGATGCGCAGACAACCGCAGGCGCGTGCGACCAAGCAACAAGCTCGTATCAATTGTTTCCATGACTTGAAAAAGGAAGTTTCAGGTGGCGTTGCTGATACAGACTTGACCATGAACTTTGAAACCAGTCGGATTGGGAAAAAAGTCATCGAGTTTCAGGATGTTTCCTTTGCCTATGAAAACAAGCCCATTTTGCAAGATTTTAATCTCTTGGTGCAAGCCAAAGACCGTATCGGAATCGTTGGGGACAACGGTGTCGGGAAGTCAACTCTTCTCAACCTCATCGCAGGAAGTCTTGAGCCGACTAAAGGTCAAGTTATCATCGGTGAGACGGTTCGCATCGCCTATTTCTCTCAGCAAATTGAGGGCTTGGATGAGAGCAAACGGGTTATCAATTACCTGCAGGAAGTGGCAGAGGAGGTCAAGACCAGTGGTGGTTCTACGACTTCCATCGCTGAGTTGCTGGAGCAGTTCCTTTTCCCACGTTCAACCCATGGAACCTTAATTGAGAAATTGTCTGGTGGAGAGAAAAAACGCCTTTATCTCCTCAAACTACTCCTTGAAAAACCAAATGTTCTTCTTTTGGACGAGCCGACAAATGACCTAGATATTGCGACTTTGACAGTCTTGGAGAATTTCTTGCAGAGCTTTTCAGGGCCTGTATTGACAGTTAGCCACGACCGTTATTTCCTGGATAAGGTAGCGACTAAGATTCTCGCCTTTGAGAATGGAAGCATCCGTACTTTCTTTGGCCATTACACTGACTACCTTGATGAAAAAGCCTTTGAAACAGAGATGTCCAATCAAGTTCAAAAGGCCGAAAAAGAGAAAGTGGTCAAAGTCCGTGAAGACAAGAAGCGTATGACCTATCAAGAAAAGCAGGAGTGGGCAAGCATTGAAGGTGATATTGAAGCCTTGGAAAATCATATCACTGCCATTGAAGAAGAAATGCAGGCAAACGGCTCTGACTTTGGCAAACTGGCGACCCTTCAGAAAGAGCTAGACGAGAAAAACGAAGCACTCCTTGAAAAATACGAACGTTATGAATACCTAAGTGAGTTAGCGTGATGGAAGAAAAAGTCATTAAACGTAGTCCCAAGAAAATCATTTGGAATGCCTTGTTTGGCTTGACTTCAGTGCTTTTTTTCTTGCTACCTCTCTCTTATCTCCATTTGTACTCGCAAAAGGGAACCAGACTTCATACGATAAGTCTGTTATTAATACTGCTTCTCCTCTTTTGTGCTGGAGTAGTTGTTTATCAGACATACAGGCTGTTAAGTTCCGATAAGGAATATTTGAGATGTACTGTCGAGGGGTTTTACTACAAACAAAATCCAAAGAAATCTAGTCATTTCTACGCTTGGGCAGATGTAGAGGACTTTTCCTTCTCTCGGATTCGAGGGAAGTATAGGGATTCTTATCGGATTGAAGTCTATTTTAAAAACAAGGAAAATGCGAAATCTCAATCCTTTCTAACACTGCTGAAGAGAAGGATTCTCCCTTTTTATCCGTCAGCAGACTTGATCATCCCGATTTTTCTGCTAGATGTAGGTCTTCCTGAAAGGGTCTACGAGACCATGAAGTACTATGAAAGAGAATGGCGTATCGAGCAAAATCGTCAAGCAAGAAAAGAGGCAAAACAAGCTTCGAAAAGCAAATCTTCCAAACCGTCATAGTCTGTCTTTGCTTAAAGTAGAATAATCAAAAAGGCCCTATCCACTGGATAGGGTCACTGTTTGTCTTCTTTTTTAGTTTCCTGATGAAAGATATTTTGCCAAGTCTCATGGCGACGCCAGATACTGGTGTGGACGATGCCATCTAGCTCATAGCAAATGAGCTTGGTTTTCTGACTGATGGAGGTAATCTGAATGTCCTTAATCGCAGCACTAAGTTCTTTTTCAGACTTATAAGCCTCTTTATCCATCTGCTCTCCATCTTGGCGGATATAGAGAAAGTCCTCAGCAAGGAGTTCTTCTAGCTGATTTCCTTGGTCAATCAATTGCTCACGCATGAGCAGTTTTTTGTAGACATTGTCTAAAATCTCGTCCTCAGGTATGGGAGCTGGCTCGATATGAACATCGGTATCAAAGACTCCAAAACGCTCTTCCAGCATGGATTCGACCTGGTCCGCAATTTCGTGACTTTCATAGACTGATAGATCAGGATTCATCTCCAGGGTGATATCAAGGTAGATATTGCTACCGTAGGTCCGCCCTCTTTGGGACTTGACCTTACTAATCTTTGGAATCTCCATGATGGCCTTTTGGTAGTCCTCTAGCAGACGGTCATCAAAGCCATCTGAAAGACTGAAGGAAGACTCGATAAAGATATCATAGGCTGTTTTTAAGATAAAGAAGGTGATGATGATAGCGACCAATTTATCCACGATAGGATAATTGAAACTGCTGGCTAAGATAGCAATGGAAGTCCCAAGCGAGGTGACAGCATCGGAAAGATTGTCCTTAGCAGCTGCCTTCAGAGCCTTGGATTTGGATTTCTTACTGAGGCGTGTGTTATAGAGATAAACAGCAAACATGACCGCTGCTGAAATGATTCCTAGAATCGCTCCCAAAGGATCAATAGGTGTTTGTTCCCGACTAAGGATTTTTTGAATGGTGTCCCGAAGCACATCAAAACCAACATAGAACATGATGATGGAAGTAATCAAGCTAGCCAAATCTTCAATCTTCCAGTGACCAAAGCGATGGTCACGGTCTGCAGGTTGGCGGGCCATCCGAATCCCAATCAAGAGAGCAACGTTTCCGATAATATCGGATACGTTGTTGAAACCATCTGCCACCAAACTGGAAGAATGCAGGAGGTGGCCAGTTGCCAATTTTGCTGCAGACAAGAGGAGGTAGGTCGAAATGCTGATAATGGCTCCACGTTCTGCCAATTTGAGATTTGACATGGATTGGTTCATCGGGCTTCCTTTCTAGTCATATAGTATTCTACCATTATACTGGTTTTCAAAGGAAAATTCAAATTTAGTCTTGTTTCATCGGATTTTAACCATTGAAAAATTTTCAAATTTTGATATAATAGTACTACTCAAGGGAGTAGCTGGCAGAAACCTGTGATAGTGTCGTCATTCCGAATTGTATACTGAAAAGTATGTTTTCCGGCACTATCTTAAACAGCGAGACTTGTTATGATTAACAGGTCTCTTTTTGTTTGTCGTGAAAAGATAGGACAGAAAGAGAACTTGTTTTGCACACAATGTCAAGGAGGAGACACATGTCAAAAGAACAAAAACGCCAAGCGTTTTACACTCAAAGTCCTGAAGAGGTCTTGAAGTCAGTTGAAGCAACTGAGCAAGGTCTTTCGTCAAGCGAAGCACAGAAACGCCTAGCTGAATATGGACGCAATGAACTGGAAGAGGGTGAGAAAAAATCTCTCTTGGTCAAGTTTATCGAGCAATTTAAGGATTTGATGATTATCATCCTAATTGCTGCGGCCATCTTGTCAGTCGTAACTTCTGGTGGGGAAGATATCGCAGATGCCATCATCATCCTAGCCGTGGTTATCATCAATGCTGCCTTCGGTGTTTACCAAGAAGGAAAAGCAGAAGAAGCCATCGAAGCCCTCAAATCTATGTCCAGTCCAGCTGCTCGCGTTGTTCGTGATGGACACATGGCAGAGATTGATTCCAAAGAATTAGTACCAGGAGATATCGTTGCCCTTGAAGCTGGTGATGTAGTGCCAGCAGACCTACGATTGCTAGAAGCTAATTCTCTTAAAATCGAAGAAGCAGCTTTGACAGGTGAGTCTGTTCCAGTTGAAAAAGACTTGACCGTAGAACTCGCTACCGATGCTAGTATTGGTGACCGTGTCAATATGGCCTTCCAAAACTCAAACGTGACTTATGGTCGTGGTCTTGGTGTTGTTGTCAATACAGGTATGTACACGGAAGTTGGTCATATCGCTGGCATGCTCCAAGATGCGGATGAGACGGATACACCACTTAAACAAAACTTGAACAACCTTTCTAAGGGATTGACCTATGCAATTTTGGTCATTGCCCTTGTTACTTTTGTTGTTGGTGTCTTCATTCAAGGAAAAAATCCACTTGGTGAGTTGATGACCTCTGTTGCGCTTGCTGTTGCAGCTATTCCAGAAGGACTCCCAGCTATCGTGACGATCGTTCTTGCCCTTGGTACTCAAGTTTTGGCCAAACGAAACTCTATCGTTCGTAAGTTGCCAGCAGTCGAAACACTTGGTTCAACAGAAATCATCGCTTCTGATAAGACTGGTACGCTTACCATGAACAAGATGACAGTCGAGAAAGTCTTCTATGACGCAGTCCTACATGACTCATCTGATGATATTGAACTTGGCTTGGACATGCCCCTACTTCGTTCGGTTGTCTTAGCCAATGATACCAAGATTGATGCTGAAGGTAACCTGATCGGGGATCCAACGGAAACAGCCTTCATCCAGTATGCCTTGGACAAGGGCTACGATGTTAAAGGGTTCTTAGAGAAATATTCTCGTGTAGCTGAATTGCCGTTTGACTCAGATCGTAAACTCATGTCAACGGTTCATCCATTGCCAGATGGTAAATTCCTCGTGGCAGTCAAAGGGGCTCCAGATCAACTTTTGAAACGTTGTGTTGCTCGTGATAAAGCTGGAGATGTTGCTCCGATTGATGAGAAAGTCAATGACTTAATTCACAAAAACAACTCTGAAATGGCTCATCAAGCCTTGCGTGTCCTTGCAGGTGCTTATAAGATTATCGATAGTATTCCAGAAAATCTTACTTCTGAAGATCTTGAAAACAACTTGATCTTTACTGGTTTGATTGGGATGATTGACCCTGAGCGTGCCGAAGCAGCAGAAGCTGTTCGTGTCGCTAAGGAAGCGGGAATCCGTCCAATCATGATCACTGGTGACCACCAAGACACAGCAGAAGCTATTGCTAAACGTTTGGGAATTATCGACGAAAATGACTCGGAAGACCATGTTTTGACTGGTGCTGAGCTTAACGAACTTTCTGATGAAGAATTTGAAAAAGTCGTTGGTCAATACTCTGTTTATGCGCGTGTATCTCCAGAACACAAGGTTCGTATCGTGAAAGCTTGGCAAAACCAAGGTAAGGTCGTTGCCATGACAGGTGACGGTGTTAATGACGCTCCAGCTCTGAAAACAGCCGATATCGGTATCGGTATGGGAATCACTGGTACAGAGGTTTCTAAAGGTGCCTCTGACATGATCCTTGCAGATGATAACTTTGCGACTATCATCGTCGCAGTTGAAGAAGGACGTAAGGTCTTCTCAAATATTCAAAAGACAATTCAGTACTTGCTTTCTGCCAATACGGCTGAAGTATTAACCATCTTCTTATCAACCTTGTTTGGTTGGGATGTCCTACAGCCAGTTCATCTCTTGTGGATTAACTTGGTAACCGATACCTTCCCAGCTATCGCCCTTGGTGTTGAACCAGCTGAGCCAGGTGTTATGACACACAAACCACGTGGACGCAAATCAAGCTTCTTCTCAGGTGGGGTCATGAGTTCCATTATCTATCAAGGTGTACTCCAAGGGGCTCTCGTCTTGACTGTTTATGGTCTTGCTCTTGCCTATCCAGTCCATGTAGGAGACAATCAAGCCATTCATGCGGATGCCCTCACCATGGCCTTTGCAACACTTGGTTTGATTCAGCTCTTCCATGCCTACAACGTCAAGTCTGTTTACCAATCCATCTTGACAGTCGGACCATTCAAGTCTAAGACCTTCAACTGGTCTATCTTGGTATCCTTCATCCTCTTGATGGCAACAATCGTTGTAGAACCGCTTGAAGGTATCTTCCACGTAACCAAACTAGACTTGTCACAATGGGCCATTGTTCTAGCTGGAAGCTTCTCAATGATACTTATCGTCGAAATCGTCAAGTTTGTTCAACGTAAACTTGGTCTTGATAAGAACGCGATTTAAAAAGAAAGTCATCTTCGGATGGCTTTTTTTGCATTTGAGGAGAATGGTTAGAAGTTATCCTCTTTTGTGCTATAATAAAGTAAAATAGCAAGGAGTGAAAGAGAATGGAAAAGAAAATTGTCCGAGATGTCTTATTTTTGTCGCAAGCCTCGAAACCTGCAAGTCAGGAAGACCTTTATCTAGCTAGAGATCTGCAGGATACTCTGCTAGCCAATCGCGAGACCTGTGTCGGTCTGGCGGCAAATATGATTGGGATGCAGAAGCGCGTGATTATCTTTAATCTTGGCTTGGTTCCCATGGTCATGTTTAATCCCGTTCTCCTTTCCTACATAGGACCTTACGAGACAGAGGAAGGGTGTCTGTCCTTGACTGGGGTGCGATCAACAACTCGTTATGAAACGATTACGGTTTCCTATCGTGATAACAAGTGGCAGGAACAGACTATTACGTTAACAGGTTTTCCAGCTCAGATCTGCCAGCATGAACTGGATCATTTGGAAGGACGAATTATTTAGGAGGAAATCAGATGAAACGTATACTCTTTGAACTTGTTTTTATCGCAATGACTTGGTATATTTTTTTGCCGCCCTTCAATATGACTAGTTGGGAATTCATCTTCTTTCTCTGTGGGCATCTGGTGGTGATGGGGATTTTGTTTAGTTTCCGCAAGGATACCAATCTCCTCAAAACTGTTCACCTACGCCATGGCAAGGCTACCAAAGATCTCAATCTAGAAGGATTCCTTTTTACCAAACTTAGTAGAGGATTGTTTCTGGCTGCAGGTATCATCTTTGCCCTTGCTGGTCTGGTAAGCCTGGTAACCTCTAGCTTTTTCCAAGCAAAAAATTATGCTAATGTGGTATCTATCACAGAAAAAGATTTTAAAGATTTTCCCAAGAGTGATACCAGCAAGGTTCCAATCCTAGATCGGAGTACCGCCGAAAAGATTGGAGACCGTTATCTAGGCTCTCTGACGGATAAGGTCTCCCAGTACGTAGCAGCAGATACTTATACCCAGTTGACGGTTGATGGCAAACCCTATAGGGTGACACCTTTGGAGTATGCCGACCCGATCAAATGGTTTAATAATCAGTCCAAGGGAATTGGTGAGTATATCAAGGTTGATATGGTGACAGGAAATGCGGAATTAGTGGATTTAAAAACGCCGATGAAGTATTCAGACTCTGAGTATTTTAATCGTGATGTCAAACGTCATCTTCGAATCAAGTACCCAACCAAGATTTTTAAAACGCCATCCTTTGAGGTGGATGATGAAGGCAATCCTTTCTATGTAGCAACCGTTTATCAAAAGCAGTTTGGTCTAGGAGTCCCTCGTCCTTCATCTGTTATTATCTTGGACGCCACTAATGGAGAAACCAAGGAATACAGCTTGGATGAAGTCCCAGAATGGGTGGATCGTGTCTATCCTGCGGAAGAAACTATCGAGCAAATCAACTACAACGGCAAGTATAAAGACGGCTTCTGGAATGCCTTGATTTCTAAGAAAAACGTTACCCAAACGACCGAGGGCTATAACTATCTTTCTATCGGAAATGACATTTATCTCTATACGGGGGTGACTTCAGCCAATGCTGACGAAAGTAATCTAGGATTTATCCTTGAAAATATGCGCACTGGTGAAATCACCAAGTACAATCTAGCATCAGCAACCGAAGAATCAGCCCGTGCTTCTGCAGAAGGAGCCGTTCAGGAGAAGGCCTACAAGGCTACCTTCCCTATTCTTGTCAATCTCAATGACAAACCACTCTATATCATGGGCTTGAAGGACAATGCAGGCTTGGTCAAGGAGTATGCATTGGTCGATGCCGTGGAGTACCAAAACGTTATCGTAGCAACTACGGTAGATGAACTCCTCAGCAAGTATACCAATAAAAACGACCTCGAGCTGGATAATGAAACGGTGGAAAGTATCAAGGGAGTGGTTTCAGACCTTAAATCAGCTGTTATAAAGGGGGATACCGTCTACTTCTTCAAAGTTGATGGCAAGATTTATAAGGTCAAGGCTTCCGTGTCAGACGACCTTCCTTACCTTGAAAATGGCCAATCCTTCGAAGGTCAAGTTGGAAAAGATAATTATCTCAAGACCTTTAAAGTCAAGTAAAAGAAACCTCGGTATGAACCGAGGTTTTTCAGATGAAATTCTTGGTCGTGATTGAAAAATATGCTACACTAACAATATGAAAATTTTAATCCCAACAGCAAAAGAAATGAACACCGACCATCCTTGTATCGAAGCGCTCCCTTTGAGGGAAGAAAGTCAGGCAGTCCTTAACTCACTGGCGCATTACTCAGCTAGTGAATTAGAGACTTTTTATAAAGTATCTGCTGAGAAAGCAGAAGAAGAGTACGCTCATATTCAAGCTCTAAAAGATCACAGGGCTAAAAACTATCCAGCCTTGAAACTCTTTGATGGTCTCATGTATCGTCACATCAAACGAGATGGGTTAGCTGAGGCTGAACAAACCTATCTTGAAAATCATGTTTTAATAACATCAGCTTTATACGGTGTTGTCTCAGCCTTGTCGCCCATGGCTCCTCACCGTTTGGACTTCTTGATGAAGTTAAAAGTTGCTGGAAAAACTCTAAAGAGTCATTGGAAGTCAGCCTATGATGAGGCCCTAGAGGATGAGGATTTGATATTTTCACTCTTATCATCAGAGTTTGAAACCGTATTTTCAAAGGAAATCAGAGAAAAGATGGTGACCTTCAAATTTATGGAGGACAAGGCAGGCCAGTTGAAAATCCATTCAACCATTTCAAAAAAAGCGCGTGGGACCTTTTTGACCGCCTTGATGGAAGGACAAGTTCAAACAGTTGAGCAAGCTCGTAAGCTTAGCTTCGCCGGTTTTGACTACCAACCTGATTTATCCAGTGATTTAGAACTCGTCTTTGTGAAACAAGCATAAAACCAGCTCATTCGAGCTGGTTTTTGCTGGATTAGTTGATGGCTGCAAGAAGGTCGTCCGCTTGTTTTGCAAGTGATGAAGCAGTTGCTTCTTCTAACACCAATTTTCCGTCTGCCCAAGCAGAGTCATTGACACGAGCAGCTGTAAAGTCACCAACGACTTGTGTACGGATAAATGGCAAGAGATCTTTATAAATCGCAAAGAGTTGATCGTGACCGGCATTGGCTACAGATGAGACAGTAACAAACTTGTCTTGGAGGGCAGAAGCACCACGTGTATCAGACAAGTCAAGGGCACGAGAGAGCCAGTCAAGCAAGTTTTTCACTGTTCCAGGGATAGAGAAGTTGTAGACTGGAGAGAAGATCCAGATTGCATCCGTAGCAAGGACTGCTTCACGAGCAGCAGCTACAGCTGGATGAGTTGGAACTTCCAAATCTTGGCTGAAGAGAGGAACAGCTGAGTAATCAAGATAGCTAACTTCTGCTTTTTCAGCAAGTGCTTTTTCAGCTTCGAGGGCCATTTGGTGGTTGAAAGAACCTTGGCGTAGTGAACCGACGATAAATAATACTTTTTTAGACATGATGTGTCTCCTTTTGTTTAAAATTTAAAGAGCGAACTCTTTTGTTACCATCTATGTTACAACAAATGATACTAATTAGCAATAATTTTGCTTACAAATTTTTAAATTTTTTTAAAATGCGGATTAAGTCTTCCTTTTCGCCATCTTCCAAGATGCTGAGTGCTTCTACGATAGAATCGATATGGTCAGGAAGAACCTCTTCGATTTTTCTGCGTCCTGCAGGTGTTAATTTCAGGAAAAAGGACCGACGATCCTTGGGGTCGCAAGTTCTAGAAATCCATCCATCTCGAACCATATTTCGAATGACAACAGTCATGTTTCCAGAAGTGGCTAGCATTTTTTCAATCAAATCCTGAATGCGTAGTTCTCCCTTGCTATAGAGGGTTTCCAAAACTGAAAATTGAGTGGGTGTTAGCCCGTGCTCTTTAGCAGGCATGGCTTCATATGGTCTAAAAGTTCGTATGGCTTTGTTGAGGATGATAGCTGTTTTTAAGTCTAGTTGATTATCGGAAATTTTCTCTTTCAAATATTGTTTCATAAGGTTATTTTATCAATAATGAGAGAGAAAAACAAGAACTTATATTTTATAGGAAAAGATTCTTAGAATGTTCCTGTCTTCACTTGTAATAAAGGAGGAGAGATGGTAAAATAGACGAGTGAAACTAAGACAGAAAAAAGCAAAAAACAAGCTACTTTTACAGTATGGAATCGGCATCGCTCTGGTAGTACTAGTCATGACGACTTCCTTCCTTTATCTGATATCACTCAGCATGAAACCCTATCAAGATGCTAGAGTTGAGGGAGAAAAACTGGCCGAGCAGTATGCAGAATTGGAAAAGGCAGATCAGGTTGATTTCTATAATGGACGAGAAGGTTATTACAGCGTTTTAGGACATAATAGAAAGCAAGAGGCCATTGCCGTACTGATTGAAAAGAATGACCACAAGATTTATGTTTATCAGCTTGATAAGGGGATTTCTCAAGACAAGGCAGCGACGATTTCGAGGGAAAAAGGAGCTAGCGACATTGACAAGATTACCTTTGGTCGTTATCAGGAAAAGCCGATTTGGGAAGTCAAGTCAGGGCACCAGTACTATCTGGTCGACTTTGAAACAGGAGCAGTGATCCAATAAGGAGGACATATGAAACTATCCAAACGTGTACTAGAAATGGAAGAAAGCGTCACTCTAGCTAGTGATGCGAGAGCCAAGGCATTAAAGGATCAGGGAAAGGATGTTCTTTTCCTAACCTTGGGACAGCCTGATTTTCATACTCCTGAAAACATTCAAGATGCAGCGGTAGAAGCGATTCGAGATGGACGTGCTTCCTTCTATACAGTTGCTTCAGGACTACCAGAGTTAAAAGCGGCAGTTAATACCTATTTTGAACGCTATTATGGGTATTCCGTAGCAGCCAACGAGGTTACTTTTGCCACTGGTGCCAAATTCTCTCTCTATACCTTCTTTATGGCTGTGGTCAATCCAGGCGATGAGGTCATCATTCCTACACCTTACTGGGTCAGCTATGGAGACCAAGTCAAAATGGCAGAAGGAGTGCCAGTCTTTGTCCAGGCAAAGGAAGACAACCACTTTAAAGTAACAGTAGAGCAGCTAGAAGCAGCCCGAACAGATAAGACTAAGGTCTTGGTTCTCAATTCGCCATCGAATCCGACCGGTATGATTTACTCTCGCGAGGAGCTCTTGGCTATCGGAAATTGGGCTGTTGCGAATGATGTCCTTATCCTAGCAGATGATATTTATGGTCGTTTGGTTTATAACGGGAATGAGTTTGTTCCAATCTCTAGTCTGTCAGAAGCCATTCGCAAGCAAACCATCGTCATCAACGGTGTATCTAAGGCCTATGCCATGACTGGTTGGCGGGTAGGTTATGCTGTGGGAAATCCTGAAATTATCGCTGCTATGAGCAAACTAACAGGACAAACAACCTCTAACCTGACTGCCGTATCGCAATATGCTACCATTGAAGCCCTGACTGGGCCACAAGACTCTGTCGAAACCATGCGCCAGGCTTTTGAGGAACGTTTGAATACCATTTACCCTCTCTTGTGCCAAGTGCCAGGATTTGAAGTTGTCAAGCCTCAAGGAGCCTTCTATCTCTTCCCAAATGTTAAGAAAGCGATGGAGATGAAGGGTTATACAGATGTGACAGAGTTTACAACAGCTATTCTCGAAGAAGTCGGACTGGCCTTGATTACAGGAGCTGGGTTTGGAGCACCAGAAAATGTTCGTCTCAGCTATGCCACAGACTTGGATACATTAAAAGAAGCTATTCGCCGTTTGCATCAATTTATGGAAAAATAAAACTCAGAATCTTCGCCTTTTTAGCGAAGATTTTTTGTAACGAAAATCTCGCGATTTTTCTCTAGTAGAACCTAGCTATCAGAGTCTATTTGTGGTAAAATAGTGGGTAATGATGTCTTCGGACAAGTTAAACGAAAAAAGGAAGATAGATTATGACAAAACGTGTAACAATCATCGAAGTAAAAGACTACGTTGGTCAAGAAGTGACCATCGGAGCCTGGGTTGCCAACAAATCAGGAAAAGGGAAAATTGCCTTCTTGCAATTGCGTGACGGAAAAGCCTTCTTCCAAGGAGTTGCCTTCAAACCAAACTTCATTGAAAAATTTGGTGAAGAGGTAGGTCTTGAAAAATTTGAAACGATCAAACACTTGAGCCAAGAAACGTCTGTTTATGTGACAGGGATTGTCAAGGAAGATGAGCGTTCTAAGTTTGGCTATGAGTTGGATATTACAGACATCGAAGTGATCGGTGAATCTCAAGACTACCCTATCACACCAAAAGAACACGGAACAGACTTCTTGATGGACAACCGTCACTTGTGGCTTCGTTCTCGCAAGCAAGTAGCGGTGATGCAAATCCGCAACGCTATCATTTATGCAACTTATGAATTCTTCGACAAGAACGGCTTCATGAAGTTTGATAGTCCAATTCTTTCAGGAAATGCGGCAGAAGATTCAACAGAACTCTTTGAAACGGACTACTTTGGAACTCCAGCCTACTTGAGCCAATCAGGTCAGCTTTACCTAGAAGCAGGGGCTATGGCTCTTGGCCGTGTCTTTGACTTTGGTCCAGTATTCCGTGCTGAAAAATCAAAAACGCGCCGTCACTTGACTGAGTTCTGGATGATGGATGCGGAGTACTCATACCTGACACACGATGAGTCACTCGACTTGCAAGAAGCTTACGTAAAAGCCCTTCTTCAAGGTGTACTTGACCGTGCTCCCCAAGCTTTGGAAACTTTGGAACGTGATACAGATCTTTTAAAACGCTACATTGCAGAGCCATTCAAACGCATCACTTACGATCAAGCCATTGACCTCTTGCAAGAGCATGAGAATGATGAAGATGCTGACTACGAGCATTTGGAGCATGGGGATGACTTTGGTTCACCACACGAAACATGGATTTCAAACCACTTTGGTGTACCAACCTTTGTCATGAACTACCCAGCAGCCATCAAGGCCTTCTACATGAAACCAGTTCCTGGTAACCCAGATCGTGTGCTTTGTGCAGATTTGCTTGCACCAGAAGGTTATGGAGAAATCATCGGTGGTTCTATGCGTGAGGAAGACTACGACGCCCTTGTCGCGAAGATGGAAGAACTTGGTATGGATCGTACAGAATACGAATTCTACCTTGACCTTCGTAAATACGGTACAGTTCCACACGGAGGATTTGGTATCGGTATCGAGCGTATGGTAACCTTCGCAGCAGGTACAAAACACATCCGTGAAGCTATTCCATTCCCACGTATGTTGCACCGTATCAAACCATAAAATAAATCCAAACGCCCTTAGGGCGTTTTTTCAAAGTAAAAGAAAGAAGAGGTGGAGAACATGTAAAGCACAGCTTAACAAGTGACAAATACAAAGATACAAATACACTTGTTAAAGGAGAAACTATGTTTAAACGAAATTACCGGAAGAATATCGGTCTCATGGCTGGTGTGGAATTTTTTGCCTTTCTGGGCATTACCAGCTTTTGGATTCTATTTCTCAGTCAAAACGGGATGTCGCTTTGGCAGATTGGCTTATTGGAAAGTATTTTTCATGCCACCAGTGTCATCTGTGAAATTCCCTCTGGAATGTTAGCTGACCGCTATTCCTATAAAACCAATCTATATTTAAGTCGAATAGCTGGAATTGCGTCGTCTATTCTCATGTTAGCAGGGCAAGGTAATTTTTGGATTTACGCACTCGCTATGGTGGTGAGTGCCTTGTCTTATAATTTTGATTCGGGGACGAGTGCAGCCATGGTTTATGATTCGGCCGTGGAAGCCGGATTAAAAGAGCGCTACTTATCTATCTCCAGTTTTATGTCAGGAGTAGCAGAAGGAACTCGGTCTTTGGGGACTGTTTTAGCGGGATTTTTTGTCCATGGTCAATTGCACTTGACCTACTATATCATGATTGTTACTTCAATAATCGTTCTTTTCCTAACTTGGATGCTAAAAGAGCCTAGTGTTAAAGCGCAAAAATCTGAGCGCTTGACAATGAAAAAAATAATCTGGACTGTCAAAGAGGAGTTGCGGAGAAACCCCAGTCTTTTTAGTTGGATGATTCTTTCCCAAATCATCGGGACACTGATGTGCATGTTTTATTTTTACTATCAAAATCAACTTCCTGACTTAGAAGGGTGGCAGATTTCGATGGTCATGTTGATGGGCAGTGTTTTGAATATCTGGTCAGTTTATCTAGCAAGTAAGATTGGAAAGAAGTATTCAGCCTTAAAACTCTTTCCCATTCTTGTACTCTTGACGGGAGGAACTTATTTGCTTTCCTACTTTGGTACACCGCTGATTTATATTTTGGTTTATTTGATAAGTAACGCCTTATATGCTCTCTTTCAGCCGATTTTTGATAATGATTTACAAAAGCGACTCCCAAGTGAGGTACGGGCAACCATGCTAAGTGTCTACTCTATGATGTTCAGCCTAAGCATGATTATCATTTTTCCTCTGGCGGGATGGTTGATTGATTATCTAGGATTTGTAGTAGCCTTCCTTTACTTAGGGCTCATTTTAGTACTAGCCAGCTTTTTGCTATTTTTCATTTTGAAAGAGATGGCTGGAGCTTTGAAACTGGAAGAGGATGTTATTTCTAAGTAATAAAGTTATTTTTTCACTTTTATCTTTTTTACTTGCTATCTATCAGTTTTTCTAGTATAATGGTTTATTGTGAGCGAACCTCACTTACCCCTTGCAAAGACTAGGGGTCATTAGACCAAAAGGAGGAACATATCAATGGCTAAATACGAAATTCTTTATATCATTCGTCCAAACATTGAAGAAGAAGCGAAAAACGCTTTGGTAGCACGTTTTGACTCTATCTTGACTGACAACGGTGCAACTGTTGTTGAATCAAAATCATGGGAAAAACGTCGTCTTGCATACGAAATCCAAGATTTCCGTGAAGGACTTTACCACATCGTTAACGTTGAAGCAAACGACGACGCAGCTCTTAAAGAGTTTGACCGTCTTTCAAAAATCAACGCTGACATTCTTCGTCACATGATCGTCAAACTTGACGCGTAAGAAGGTAAATTATGATTAACAATGTTGTACTTGTAGGGCGTATGACACGTGACGCTGAATTGCGTTATACCCCATCAAATGTAGCAGTTGCGACTTTTACTCTTGCAGTAAACCGTACATTTAAGAGTCAAAATGGCGAACGTGAGGCTGATTTCATCAATGTCGTTATGTGGCGCCAACAGGCTGAAAATCTTGCTAACTGGGCTAAAAAAGGCTCTCTTATCGGGATCACAGGTCGTATCCAGACTCGTAGTTACGATAACCAGCAAGGACAACGTGTCTACGTAACAGAAGTCGTGGCTGAGAATTTCCAAATGTTGGAAAGCCGCGGAGTGCGCGAAGGACATTCAGGTGGAGCTTATTCTGCACCAACTGCTGGTCAATCAGCACCTGCAAACCCAGTACCAGACTTTTCACGTTCTGAAAATCCATTTGGAGCAACCAATCCATTGGACATTTCAGATGATGATTTACCATTCTAATGGACAATTAATACTATAAAGGAGAAAAAACATGGCTCAACAACGTCGTGGCGGATTCAAACGCCGTAAAAAAGTTGATTACATCGCAGCAAACAAAATTGAATATGTTGATTACAAAGATACTGAGCTTCTTAGCCGTTTCGTTTCAGAACGTGGGAAAATCCTTCCTCGTCGTGTAACAGGAACTTCAGCTAAAAACCAACGTAAAGTAACAACAGCTATCAAACGCGCTCGCGTAATGGCTTTGATGCCTTTCGTAAACGAAGATTAAAAAAGAGGTCCGGTGGACCTCTTTTTCATGAGCTCGGAAACAAGAAAGCGAATTAAGACCCCAACGGGTCTTTTTTTCACGAGCATGGAAATGAGAGAGCGAGTTGAGGTCCGGTGGACCTCTTTTTCAGATTTTTATAGAATTTTGTTAGAAAGGATTCCCTGTTAACATAGTAAGATTCTTTTGTCTTACTAGGTTTTTTCTTTTAATCTTTATTATCGTGCTATAATGGTAGGAGGAAGCTATAAAGGAGCAACTTATGAAGACGACATGTTCAATTAGAAAAATGCAAGAATCTGACATTAAAGATCTATCTCGAGGATTTATCAGCCAAGGTTGGCCGGGTAGAGAAGAAATTTTGGCTAGATATTTTCTTGAACAAGAATGTGGGGAGAGAGAAGTCTTAGTTGCAGAGGTTGAGGGTGCTTTAGCGGGTTATATCACAATTTTGCCCTGCGCTAAGCAGGGGCCTTTTGCAGAGATCTATCCAGAACTCTCAGATTTCAATGTCTTTGAGCCCTTTCAAAATCAAGGTATTGGAAATCTCTTGCTGGAAGAAGCAGAAAAACGAGTTAGG
This sequence comes from Streptococcus sp. CF10-1, assembly GCF_024295825.1. Taxonomy (GTDB): domain Bacteria; phylum Bacillota; class Bacilli; order Lactobacillales; family Streptococcaceae; genus Streptococcus. Next base: position 52,960 of record NZ_JANCPQ010000001.1, read on the forward strand.
CTCATATCGGATAAGGTGACCCTTGGTGTTGGGCTCCATTCAGGGTATGGACCTGCCCAGAGATTGTACATCAAACGAGGCTATATTCCAGATGGGACGGGTGTTTGGTATCAGAACCATCAACCGGCCATGAATGCGGTGTGTGAAGATATCGGTGACCTTGTTTTATATCTGTCGAAAAATTTGTTTTAAGACAGATTTTATAAGATTTAAATTTTAAATATAGTAAACAATCACAGTCCCTTTTTCATTCGAAAAAGGGATTTTTTTGTTTGAAATTGTTTGATTTATTCCTCAAAGTGGTAAAATATAATTGTTTGAAATATCAAGATAAAAATAAATATCGAAAAAAACATATAAGGTTTAGTTTTTTTAAATACGGATTCTTTTGAAGAGTCTTAAAATTTCCTAAAATAAGGCCTTTTAAAGGTTGTAAATAATATTATTACAAAAAGGTTACAAATTGTTAAAATTAAATTAAATGCAATAATATAATTTGGAAAAAATTTGACATATAAATTAATAGACGGTAAAATAGTTAAGATTGTCAAATTAATTGATTTGCGCAATAATTCGATATAAAGATTAATCTGATGTGTCAAATTTTATTATAGTAGAAGGATACCATAATGAAGAAATTGAAAGTGATGGTTGTTTTTGGAACACGACCAGAAGCTATTAAAATGGCCCCTTTAGTGTTAGAATTGCAAAAACATAGTGATAGTATTGAGACGATTACAGTTGTGACAGCTCAGCACCGTCAAATGCTAGATCAAGTTCTTGAAACGTTTAGCATCAAGCCGCATTATGACTTGGATATTATGGGGCAAAATCAATCCTTTTTAGATATTACTGGAAAAATTTTAGAAAAGTTTGATCCAATTGTTAAGCAAGAACTTCCAGATATGATTCTTGTTCACGGAGACACAACGACAACTTTTGCAGCAAGTTTAGTTGCTTTCTATAATCAGGTACGAATCGGCCACGTTGAAGCTGGTTTAAGGACTTTTGATAAGTATTCTCCTTTCCCAGAAGAAATGAATCGTCAGATGACAGATAACCTTGCGGATCTTTATTTTGCTCCAACTAGTGAGAGTAAAGAAAATCTTCTTAAGGAAAATCATCCTGAGTCTGCTATTGTCATTACGGGAAATACAGCCATTGATGCCTTGAAACTAACCGTTCAATCGGATTACTATCATGAAGTTCTAGATCAATTGGATCCAGATAAGAAACTTGTATTGGTAACCATGCATCGTCGTGAAAATCAAGGTCAACCAATGAGAAATGTCTTTACAGCTTTACGTGAGATGGTCGATCTTCATCAGGAAATTGAAGTTGTTTATCCTGTTCACCTTAGCCCTGCTGTGCAAGAAGCAGCAAAAGATATCTTAGCCGGTCACGATCGTATTCACTTGATTGAGCCTTTAGATGTACTTGATTTTCATAATTTGGCTTCAAGAAGCTATTTTATCATGACCGACTCTGGTGGTGTTCAGGAAGAGGCGCCTTCTCTGGGCAAACCTGTCCTTGTCCTTCGTGACACGACGGAACGTCCAGAAGGAGTAAGAGCAGGTACTTTGAAGCTAGTTGGTACGGATCCAGTACGTGTGAAAGAAGCGATGGCAGCACTCTTAACAGATGAAACTCTTTATGGACAAATGTCTCAGGCACCAAATCCTTATGGAGATGGAAGAGCTTCTGAACGAATCGTACAATCCATTCAACAGTACTTTGGGGCAGCGACTTCTGTATCTGAATTCAAAGGGGGAAAATAAGATAAAATGAAAAATTGGAGTCAATTTAAAAACTGGCTTATGGCTTTGCTTGCCTGTGAGGTCATTCTTTTGGTGCTTTGTTTTTTGTATGCTCGAGCAATCATTTTAGAACAAATCTTGTTTTTAGCTTTAGCCTTGTTTGCCGTGTTGGTATTATCTGACCTTTTGCTTACTTGGACCCTTATCTTAGCATTTGGCTTTGGACTTATCGTTTTGGTTGCGGGTGTGGTTTATATCCCAATCATTCAACTGGTCTTCTTATTGATCAGTTTTCCACTTTTGATTGGGATTCTACTTAAGGTTCGTTATTATTTCTTCAAGGTGGCCTCAAAGGTCCAAGAACAGGAAGACGAAGCTCGAGCAGATTACCAAGCTATGGTCACTGAACAAAGTGATGTTACGGTTCAATCTCTATTGATTCATTGGGCACATGAAGATTTGTTCTTCCAGATTAAACCCAAAGAACATAACCAGATGCTCAGTCGTATTCAAGAGGTAATTGCTCAGGAATTGAGTTACAATGATAAGCTCTATTACGTTTCGGATGGTAATTTTCTCGTTCTATCGAGTAGTAGTCAGCATTCTTTGAAGGACCTTTACTTTAATGGTTTGCAGGAGAAACTGAACAGTTTAGTTTTTCATGGAGAAGATGGCAATCAAGGAATTCAGTTCCAAACAGGCTATTTGGTGATTAACTCTGATAATAAAGATAAATACCAAGACTATGCAGATGTTGCCAGTCATCTCAAACGTCAACTAGAGACAGATGTAATTGTAGAATATTAGGAGGGAAACATGACTTTAACCGAACTATTTTTTGGTATTGCTTTGGGGCTCAGTCTCGCCTTTGGCATTTGTTTTATCATACTATTTATTGCATACAATATTCTTTACCATCGAGTGAACAAAAATTTTAAGGCGGTGAATCATGATTAGTCAAATGTTAATGATTTTTACGCTACTTACTATTTGGATTTCTCTAGCTTGGGGATTGGTAATTCTCTTTTCAGCTGTTCACTTTTGGTTTAAACATAGTGATTTTCGTGTAGACACTTCGCCGCTACCTTATTATCCTAAGGTTACCATTGTTGTTCCTGCCCATAATGAGGATGTGGTTATTGCCCAAACAGCAAAAGCTATCTTGGATATGAACTATCCTCACGACCGTGTGGAGTTGCTTCTATTCGCAGATAACTGTTCAGATAACACCTATGCAGAATGTTTGTCTGTACAAGCCATGCCTGAGTATGCAGGAAGAAATCTGACGATTATCGACCGTACTGGTACGGGAGGAAAGGCGGGCGTTCTAAACGATGCTTTGGAGATGGCAACGGGCGAATACATCTGTGTCTATGATGCGGATGCTATGCCTGAAAAAAATGCTCTTTATTTCCTTGTCAAAGAAGTGATAAAGGACCCAGAACGCCATGTGGCATCTTTCGGTCGAAACAAGACTCGAAATGCCAATCAAAATTTCTTGACTCGTTGTATCAACCAAGAAATCGTTGTTACTCAGCGGGTGCACCATGTTGGGATGTGGCATCTCTTTAAAATTGGTCGTATCCCAGGAACCAACTTTATCATTCAAACCGACTTTGTAAAGAGTATCGGTGGTTGGAAAAATGGTGCCTTGACAGAGGATACTGATATTTCCTTCAAAATCATGCAGAGTGGTAAATTGATTGCCCTTGCCTATAATTCAGAGGCTTTCCAACAAGAACCTGAGACTTTAAAGAGTTACTATATGCAGCGTAAACGTTGGGCGAAAGGAAATTATGAAGTAGTTCTCTCGAACTTTAAGCATTTATTTGGCAGAGCAAACTGGCGCGTTAAACTAGAAGTCTTTAACTATTCATGTGTCTTCTTTTGGTTTAACTTTGCTATTGTCCTATCGGATTTGATTTTCCTAGCGAATGTGCTAGCGATCTGCCTTAATCTTTTCTTCCCAGATGTCAGGGTTCCGTTTGCTTTTGATGCGGACAATATCTACATCGCCCAGCTCATGCTTTTTAACTGGATTCTCATGATTGGTCTCTATTTGATGCAGATTATGATTGCATTGGCAAGTCAATTTGGACAAGCGACGACGAAACAAATCTGGTTGGCCTTGGCAGCCTATTTCTCTTATGCACAGATGTTTATCGTTGTATCCATTGATTCCATTTCTTCAATCGTACTGGATAAAGTACTCCAACGAAAAGAAACCAAGTGGGTTAAAACCAAGCGATTTGCAGGATAGGAGATTCTATGAAAACGAATAAATTAAAATATGTCTGGTTTGTGCTTATCCTTTCTATCTTTTGTTTAGCCTTGTTTTTAGCAAGAGGAAGGACTAAAATCGAGATGCGTAATCGAATTTACAGACAATGGAGCCAACAGTTCCTTGTTACAAAAGGCGATCAGTCTTATGTTCGTACGACGAGTGATTCGGAGGGAACAACAGTTCTATCTGAAGCCCAAAGTTACGGCATGCTCATAACGGTTTTAGCAGCCCAAAAAGGGCAAGCAAGTCAAGCAGATTTTGAGAGTCTTTATCGTTATTACCAAAATCATCGTATTGAGGGGACGCAGTTGATGTCTTGGAAGCAAGTGATCAAAAATGATAGCGAAACGGTTGAAAAGCAAAACGCAACCGATGGTGATCTCTATATCGCTTATTCTTTGATTGAAGCTGCCAAACAGTGGCCAGATAAGGCTCAGGAATATGAAGGACAAGCCAAAAGTATCTTGATTGATATTCTTCGATTTAATTATAATGAGGAGACCGGTGTTCTAAAAGTAGGAAATTGGGCCCAAAAAAATTCAGATTTTTACTATCTGATGAGAACATCTGATACACTACCTCATTATTTCCAAGTATTTTATAATTTAACTGGTGATAAACAATGGCTAGATGTCAAGGATAAGATGCTTGGGCAATTGGAGCAAATTAGTTCTCAATCTGAGACCGGTCTCTTGCCAGATTTTATCTGGGTAGAGAAGTCAGGTGCGCGTGTTGCTAAAGCAAATACTATTGAATCTCAATATGATGGGGCGTATTCTTATAATGCTTGTCGCTTGCCTTATCACTTATCTCAAAGTCAAGACGAAAGAAGTCAAAAACTCGTTCAAAAGATGATGGATTTCTTTATGAAAGAGCAACGTATCTATGCTGGTTATGACTTGAACGGAACGGCCTTCAATCAATACCAGGCAGGTAGTTTCTTGGCACCGATTACTTATGCATCTGACAAGGGAGAAGGTTATCTGAAACTTCTTCAGCAAAATAAATACATTTTCACACAAGATTTACCTTTGGATAACTACTATGATGCAACGATGATTACCATGATTGCTCTAGAGCTGTTCTAGAATGAAAAGAGAGGGCTAGTTATACTGGCTCTCTTTTTGATAGGATTTTCATCTTTTTTCAAAAAAGGAATTTCCTAAGTTTTATGGTATAATGGAAAGAGTGATAAAAAAGAGGTAGAGAGATGGATGCAAAATTAAAATACAAGGCGAAAAAGATTAAAATCGTCTTTTTTGATATTGATGATACCTTGCGTACGTCAAAGACAGGTTTTATTCCAGCTACAATTCCCACTGTCTTTAAACAGTTGCGAGAGAAAGGGATTTTAACAGGAATCGCCTCTGGGCGAGGTATTTTCGGTGTTGTTCCAGAGATTCGAGACCTCAAGCCTGACTTTTTTGTGACCTTGAATGGGGCCTACATCGAAGATAAAAAAGGTCAGGTTATTTATCAACATCAGATTGAGAAATCAGATGTTGAGGAGTATGTCACTTGGGCGAAGGAAGAGCAAATTGAGTATGGCTTGGTTGGCAGTCATGACGCCAAACTCTCCACTCGAACAGAACTGATCAATGAGGCTATTGATCCGATTTATCCAAACTTGGATGTGGATCCAGATTTTCATGAAAAAGCGGACATTTACCAGATGTGGACCTTTGAGGAAAAAGGGGATGACTTGCACCTACCAGAGTCTTTATCAGATAAACTTCGCATGGTGCGTTGGCATGAACATTCATCTGATATCGTGCCGATTTCAGGTTCAAAAGCCACTGGTGTAGCTAAGGTGGTGGAACATCTAGGCTTGAAACCAGAGAATGTCATGGTCTTTGGTGATGGTCTCAATGACTTGGAACTCTTTGATTATGCTGGAATCAGTATTGCTATGGGTGTTTCCCACGAAAAGATCAAAGAAAAAGCAGATTATATTACAAAAACAGTAGAAGAAGATGGCATTTTTGATGCCTTAGAAGGATTTGGTATGGTAGAAAAAGAATTGCATTTCCCACAAGTAGACATTGAAACAGTAGAAGGTCCGTTGGCGACTATTAAGACAAATCACGGAGACTTGCGTATCAAGCTCTTCCCTGAACATGCTCCCAAAACAGTAGCCAACTTTGTTGCTCTGTCAAAAGACGGTTACTATGATGGTGTAATTTTCCACCGAATTATCAAGGACTTTATGATCCAAGGTGGAGATCCAACTGGTACTGGTATGGGTGGTGAGTCAATCTACGGCGACTCTTTTGAAGATGAATTTTCAGAAGAACTCTACAATATCCGTGGTGCCCTTTCTATGGCCAATGCTGGTCCAAATACCAATGGTAGCCAGTTCTTTATCGTTCAAAACCAACATTTGCCATACTCTAAGAAAGAGATTGCGCGTGGTGGCTGGCCTGAACCAATCGCTGAGATTTATGCAGAACAAGGTGGAACTCCTCACCTTGACCGCCGCCATACTGTTTTTGGGCAATTGGTAGATGCAGAATCTTTTGCTATCTTGGATGCCATTGCAGCTGTTGAGACAGGTGCAATGGACAAACCAGTTGAAGATGTAGTAATTGAAACGATTGAAATTGAGGACTAGAATGAAAATTGGTGATAAGCTAACTGGGCGTATTACAGGAATTCAGCCCTATGGTGCCTTTGTCGAGTTAGAGACAGGGGTGACAGGGCTGATTCACATCTCGGAGATTCGGACGGGATTCATTGAAAATATCTATGACATTTTAAAAATTGGCGATGAAGTTCAAGTTCAGGTGGTGGATTTTGACGAATACACTGGGAAGGCCAGTCTTTCTATCCGTACCTTGGAAGAGGAAAAACATCAATTGCCAAGACGGAGACGTTTTTCAAATGATCGGATCAAGCACGGTTTTGCACCACTTGGACGAATGATGCCTGTTTGGACGCGTGAGGCATTAGAGCATTTAAAGAAGAAGCCATAAATACGATTATCTAAATCATTTGTAATATTAACATAATTTATTATAATGAAAATATGAAAGAAGAACAATTATTAAAATCAGGAGAGCGAATCAATCAGCTCTTTTCGACAGATATCAAGATCATTCAAAATAGAGAGGTGTTTAGCTATTCGGTGGATAGTGTTCTTTTATCACGCTTTCCTCGCTTCCCTAAACGGGGTTTAATTGTGGACTTTTGTGCTGGAAATGGTGCAGTGGGACTTTTTGCTAGTTCACGTACTCAGGCGCGGATAATATCTGTAGAGATTCAGGAGCGCTTGGCGGATATGGCAGAGCGTTCGGTTCAGTTGAATGGCTTGGAAGAGCAGATGCAGGTCATCTGTGATGATTTGAAAAATATGCCTGCCCACATTCAGGGAAGTAAGGTGGATATGATTTTGTGTAATCCGCCTTATTTTAAGGTGGATCCGCATTCTAATCTGAACGAGAGTGAGCACTACCTTCTGGCCAGACACGAAATTACGACTAACCTAGAAGAAATTTGCCGAAGTGCTCAGAGTATTCTCAAGTCTAATGGCCGTTTGGCCATGGTCCATCGTCCAGATCGGCTCTTGGATATCCTAGATATGCTCAAACGCCATAATTTGGCACCCAAGCGCCTGCAATTTGTCTATCCGAAACGTGAGAAGGAGGCCAATATGCTCTTAATCGAAGCCATCAAGGATGGATCGACCAGTGGCTTCAAGGTTTTGCCACCGCTCATTGTTCACAATGACGATGGTTCCTACACGCCAGAAATTCAAGAGCTTTACTATGGATCATAAGGCCTATATGTATGTGGTGGAGTGTCGCGACGGTTCTTACTATACGGGTTATACAACGGATGTGAAGAGACGCCTTGCCGTTCATAATAGTGGTAAGGGAGCCAAGTATACCCGAGCTCGCTTGCCAGTTAAACTCATCTATGTAGAGGGTTTTGCCAGTAAGGAAGAAGCCATGTCTGCCGAAGCTCTTCTCAAACGTAAGAAAAGACCACAGAAAGAACGATTTTTATCCGAAAATCAAGAAAAAAATCTAGTTAACGATATTGATGTCTAATGAGGAGTCCTTTGGCTCCTCTTACTTTTGTCAAAAGAGGAAAAAAGTGCTACAATAAGATGAATAAATTTAAAGAGGTATTATCATGTCTAAGATTCTAGTATTTGGTCACCAAAATCCAGACTCAGATGCCATCGGGTCATCTGTAGCCTTTGCTTACCTTGCAAAAGAGGCTTATGGATTGGACACAGAAGCAGTAGCACTTGGAACTCCTAATGAAGAAACAGCCTTCGTTTTGAACTATTTTGGTGTAGAAGCCCCACGCGTCATCACATCTGCTAAATCAGAAGGTGCAGAACAAGTCATCTTGACTGACCACAATGAATTCCAACAATCAGTGTCAGATATCGCTGAAGTAGAAGTTTACGGTGTTGTGGACCACCACCGTGTGGCTAACTTTGAAACTGCAAGCCCACTGTACATGCGTTTGGAACCAGTTGGATCAGCTTCATCTATCGTTTACCGCATGTTCAAAGAACATGGTGTGGCAGTTCCTAAAGAAATCGCAGGATTGATGCTTTCAGGTTTGATTTCAGATACTCTTCTTTTGAAATCACCAACAACTCACCCATCTGATAAAGTCATTGCTCCTGAATTGGCTGAATTGGCTGGTGTCAACTTGGAAGAGTACGGTCTTGCTATGCTCAAGGCTGGTACTAACTTGGCAAGCAAATCTGCTGAAGAATTGATTGACATCGATGCTAAGACCTTTGAACTCAATGGAAATAAGGTTCGTGTTGCCCAAGTCAATACAGTTGATATTGCTGAAGTCTTGGAACGTCAAGCTGAAATCGAAGCAGCAATGCAAGCGACTAATGCAGCAAACGGCTATTCTGACTTTGTTTTGATGATTACAGATATCGTCAACTCAAACTCTGAAATTTTGGCTCTTGGATCAAACATGGACAAGGTAGAAGCAGCTTTCAACTTCAAACTTGAAAACAATCACGCTTTCCTTCCAGGTGCTGTTTCACGTAAGAAACAAGTGGTGCCTCAGTTGACTGAAAGCTTTAATGCTTAATATTTTGGGTGTTATTTCAAAATAGAAAACGATGTTTTCTATATAACTAAAGGGGTTTCGGCTCCTTTTTTTCTAGGAGAGAAAGATGTTAGAAAATGGTGATTTGATTTTTGTGAAGTACCTTTCAGATATGGGGCAGGCCATCCAGGTTTCTACTGGGAACTATAGTCATGTAGCCATCTTTTTGGACGGTTTCATCTACCATGCTAGTGGGCAAGCAGGGGTCATTTGTCAAGAACCTGCTGAATTTTTTGAACCGACTCATCTCTACGATCTTTATGTCTATCCAGAGCTGGAAGTTGACTTGGTAAAGGAGAAGGCTTGCCAGCATCTCGGTGCTCCTTATAATAGCTCGTTTTATCCAGATGGGAATGGCTTTTACTGCTCCCAGTACATCGCTGAAATCCTACCGATTTTTGAAACTATTCCCATGAAATTTGGGGATGGGGAGCAGGAGATTAGTGATTTTTGGAGGGACTATTACAGGAAACTCGAACTTCCTGTGCCCCTGAATCAACCAGGGACCAATCCTAGTCAACTAGCAACATCCCCTCTATTAGAATGTAAAGAAAGGAATCTTCATGATTCAGATTTTTAATCCATCTCGTTTGACTCGACAGCCATTTTTTATAGATTTGGTGGACTATCTGGACCAGCATGACGATGTGATTCTACGAGAAATCAAAGCTCAGTTTCCAGGTGCGGCAGTTGATAAACTCATGGAAGAGTATATAAAGGCAGGTTTGATCCGAAGGGAAAACAAACGTTATTCCCTTAATCTCCCTTTTCTAGAATCAATAGACAGTCTGGTCCTTGACCAAGAGATTTTTGTCAGAGAGGATAGTCCAGTCTATCAAGCTTTGCTGGAGAAGACTTTTGAGACAGAATTGTGCAATCAAACCAATGCAGCTATCTTAGTTGAAAAGTCTGACTTTGCAAGAGAAAAGATGACCTTATCCAACTATTTCTACAAGGTCAAGCACCAATATCCTTTGACAGAAAAACAGCAGGAACTCTATGCCATTTTGGGAGATATCAATCCTGAGTATGCCCTCAAGTATATGACGACTTTTTTGTTAAAATTCCTCAAAAAAGACCAACTGATACAGAAACGTCGTGATATCTTCGTTGAGAGTCTAGTCGTCTTGGGCTATGTTGTGCAAAACGAAGAAGGGAAGTATGAGTTGGCTGTTGATTTCGACAAGGAACGGTTGACTTTCTATTTACCTTAATTGCTTCATTTTGAGCAGATTGTTTGACTTTACTAAAGAATAAGCATAAACTAAATGTAAGCGATAACGTTTATCGTATTAAAAGCAAAGGAGACAGAACTATGTCACTTGAAAATAAATTGGATCAAGCAACTGGTGCTATCAAAGAAGGATTTGGTAAAGTTACTGGTGATAGCAAGACAGAAGCAGAAGGTGCTGTAGAAAAAACAGTTGCCAAAGCAAAAGAAGTTGTTGAAGATGCTAAAGGTGCTGTAGAAGGTGCCGTTGAAGGTCTTAAAAATTCATTTAAGAAAGAAGACTAAAAAAATCAAGGGAAACATTCCCTTGATTTTTTTTATAGATAACGTTCTGCGATAGCTGCGTCTCCAGGATAGTCTTCTTTCTTTCCTTGGACGATTTGGTAACAATCAGCTCCCTTGCCTGCAATAATCACAGCATCGAGTTCTTGATCTGTGATGGCCATGGCCGCCTTGATGGCTTGTTCACGATCGGCAATCTTTTCAACAGGATGACTGATATAGCTGCTGATTTCCTCTGCAATGGCCATTGGATCTTCATAGTTGGGGTCATCCGCAGTTAGAAAGACTTGAATCTCAGGATGCTGATTGAGGAGGAGGCCAAAGTCTTTGCGACGACTTTCACCCTTGTTTCCAGTCGAACCGAGAACCAGAGAAATCTTTCCAGTTTGATGAGTTTCTACAACAGAAATCAGTTTTTTCAGACTATCACCATTGTGGGCATAGTCGATGAAGACCTTGGCTCCATTTTTCTGAGTGAGAACTTCCATACGTCCAGGAACGCGGGTTGCAGCGATCCCTTTTTTGATGTCCTCCAGACTGGCACCTAGACGAAGACAGGCAAGTCCTGCAGCAACGGCATTTTCTTGGTTAAAGTGGCCGATGAGTTGGATATCATAATCACCAGCGAGTTTACCTGTAGCTGAAAAGCTAAAGGCTTTGGAGTTCTCGATTTGGTTACTTGACTGGCTACCATAGAAGTCATGCTCTTGATCTTCCACTTGTTCTTTCAATACAGAAAAGTGGTCCATGTCGCTATTAATGACAACTGCTCGGCTATTTTTCATCAAGAGACGTTTGTGATAGAAGTAGTCTTCAAAGCTAGGATGCTCAATCGGACCGATATGGTCAGGAGTGATGTTAAGAAAGACACCTACATCAAAGGTCAGACCATAGACTCGATGAACAAGATAGGCTTGGCTAGAGACTTCCATTACAAGATGGGTTCGACCATTCTTAACAGCCTGAGCCATCATGTCGAAGAGATCGATATTTTCGGGTGTTGAGAAGGAAGATTTAAAGAAGGTCTCGCCATCCAGAGTTGTGTTCATAGTTGACAAGAGAGCTGTTGGGTAGCGTTGAGATAGGATGTGGTAAGCAAAGTACGCTGCTGTTGTCTTTCCTTTTGTCCCTGTGAAAGCGAGAATTTTGAGTTTCTCTTGTGGATTGCCATAGAATTCCATAGCAATTAAACTCATGGCTTTTTTGATATCGTTCACAACGATGACGGGGATACCGACCTCGTAGTCCTTTTCTGCGACATACCAAGTTAATCCTTGACTTATAGCAGAAAGGAGATATTCTTTTTTAAAGGCAGCACCTTTTGCAAAAAAAAGAGTCCCTTCTTTTACTTTTCGGCTGTCATAACTGATGCTATCAAAAACAACTTCACTGTAGTTGTAGTGGTAATGTCCTTGGTCAATAATCTCGCGAAAAAGGCCATCTTTCTTTAAAATATCTAATACGGTTTCAATCTTAATCATACTTTCTATTATAAACTTCAAGCCCGAATTTTACAAGTAACAAGGAAAAGTTTATAATGGAAGATAAGGAACTTTTCCTAGTTATCAAAATTGAATGAGGAAGCTATGTCTAACGAAAACAATCACCAGCAAGCCCAGATGTTGCGAGGGACTGCCTGGCTAACAGCTAGTAACTTTATTAGTCGCCTCCTTGGGGCTATCTACATTATTCCCTGGTATATCTGGATGGGGACTTATGCTGCTAAGGCAAACGGACTCTTTACCATGGGCTACAATATTTACGCCTGGTTCTTGCTTATTTCGACAGCGGGTATCCCAGTTGCGGTCGCCAAACAAGTGGCTAAGTACAATACCATGCGAGAAGAAGAGCATAGCTTTGCCTTAATTCGGAGTTTCCTAAGCTTTATGACGGGCTTGGGCTTGGTCTTTGCTTTGGTCTTGTATCTCTTTTCTCCCTGGTTAGCAGATTTATCAGGTGTGGGGAAAGACCTGATTCCCATCATGCAGAGCTTGGCTTGGGCGGTCTTGATTTTCCCATCTATGAGTGTCATTCGAGGCTTCTTCCAAGGGATGAATAACCTCAAACCCTATGCTATGAGTCAAATCGCCGAGCAGGTGATCCGTGTTATCTGGATGTTGATGGCAACCTTCTTCATTATGAAGATGGGTTCTGGTGACTACTTATCAGCCGTTACCCAATCGACCTTTGCGGCCTTTGTGGGGATGGTGGCAAGTTTTGCAGTTTTGATCTACTTCCTTGCCCAAGAAGGTTTGCTTAAAAGAGTCTTTGAAACACGGGATAAAATCAATAGTAAGCGACTTTTAGTCGATACCATCAAGGAAGCCATTCCCTTTATCCTGACAGGATCAGCCATCCAGCTCTTCCAGATTTTAGACCAGATGACCTTTATTAATAGTATGAAGTGGTTTACCAATTACAGCAATGAAGATTTGGTTGTCATGTTTTCTTATTTCTCTGCCAATCCTAATAAAATTACCATGATTTTAATCTCTGTAGGAGTTTCGATTGGGAGTGTCGGTTTGCCGCTGTTGACGGAAAACTATGTAAAAGGTGACTTGCCGGCAGCGGCTCGCCTAGTCCAAGATAGCCTAACCATGCTCTTCTTATTTCTACTACCTGCAACGGTTGGAGTGGTCATGGTAGGGGAGCCTCTTTATACAGTCTTTTACGGTAAGCCAGATAGTCTGGCCATGGGCTTATTTGTCTTTGCAGTTTTGCAGTCTACTATCCTAGGATTGTATATGGTCTTGTCTCCTATGCTTCAGGCCATGTTCCGAAACCGCAAGGCAGTTCTTTACTTTATCTATGGTTCCATTGCTAAGATTGTCTTGCAATTGCCAACCATTGCTATTTTCCACAGCTACGGTCCTTTGATTTCAACGACTATCGGCTTGATTATTCCGAATGTCTTGATGTACCGAGATATCTGCCAGGTAACGGGTGCTCGTCGAAAGATAATCTTGAAGCGAACCATTTTGATTACCATCTTGACCCTTGTCATGTTTATCCTAGTTGGCTTCTTGCAGTGGCTACTCGGTTTTGTCTTCCAGCCAAGTGGACGATTCTGGAGTTTCCTTTATGTGGCTCTCATTGGAGGTCTTGGAGGAGGTCTTTATGGTTTGATGAGCCTACGGACACGACTCTTGGACAAGATAATCGGCAAAGCTCAAGCAGACCGACTACGTACACGATTGAAAATATCGTAAGAAGATTTATAAATAAAAGTAATGAATTTAACCTTTCTTTAACAGAAAGGTTTTTATACTACATTTTCCTTAAAAAAGAGAACTTTTTCTAAAAATAAGAGCGAAAAATATGCTTTTTTAAGTTTTTCTTCAGAAATCACTTGACTAAATAAAACCAAAGCTGTATAATAAGACAAAACTTTTAAACAGGAGGTTCTGGAAATGAAAAAGTCTAAGGCCAAGTATCTGACACTTGCAAGTGTCGTGTTAAGCGCTGGTATTCTACTGAGCGCATGTGGAAATTCAAGTAGCGCTACTAAAACATATAACTATGTTTATTCGAGCGATCCATCCAGTTTGAACTATCTTGCAGAAAACCGTGCGACAACCACTGACATCGTGACCAATTTGGTGGATGGGTTGATGGAAAACGACCAATACGGTAACTATGTTCCATCATTGGCAGAGGATTGGACTGTTTCTCAGGACGGTTTGACCTATACTTACAAATTGCGTAAGGATGCAAAATGGTATACTTATGAGGGTGAAGAATACGCCCCTGTAACGGCCCAAGACTTTGTGACAGGTTTGAAATACGCTGCTGATAAAAAATCCGAAGCCTTGTACCTGGTCCAAGACTCTGTAGCAGGTTTGGATGACTATATCAACGGGAAAACGACTGACTTTTCAACTGTCGGTGTTAAGGCGATTGACGACCAAACAGTTCAGTACACTTTGACACGTCCAGAACCTTATTGGAATTCTAAAACAACTTCAACCATTCTCTTTCCTGTCAATGCAGATTTCTTAAAATCAAAAGGGGATGATTTTGGTAAGGTAGATCCTTCTAGCATTTTGTACAGTGGACCTTTCTTAATGAAATCTTTTGTTTCAAAATCTGTTATCGAATACAAGAAAAATCCAAATTACTGGGATGCTAAAAATGTCTTTGTGGATGATGTGAAATTGACTTACTATGACGGTAGTGACCAGGATGCCCTAGCTCGTAACTTCGTAGAAGGAGTATACAGCTACGCACTTCTCTACCCAAATAGCTCAAGCTTTGAAGGCATTAAAGAGAAGAACAAGGATAACATCATCTATAGTATGCAAAACGCAACTTCTTATTACTTGAACTTCAACTTGGACAGAAAATCTTATAACTTCACTTCTAAGTCCTCAGATGTCGAAAAGAAATCTACCCAAGAAGCAGTTCTGAATAAAAACTTCCGTCAAGCCTTCAACTATGCATACAACCGTACAGCCTATGGAGCACAATCTCAAGGGGAGGACGGAGCAACGAAGATTATTCGTAATCTAGTGGTACCTCCTACATTTGTAAGCATCAACGGAAAAGACTTTGGCGATGTTGTTTCAGAAAAGATGGTCAACTATGGCCAAGAATGGCAAGGAATCAATTTTGCAGATGCACAAGATCCATACTACAATCCTGATAAAGCTAAAGCTAAATTTGCAGAAGCTAAGAAAGAATTGGAAGCTAAGGGTGTGCAATTCCCAATCCACTTGGATGTAACAGTTGACCAATCAGCTAAAAAAGGTGTACTTGAAGCGAGCTCTTTGAAACAATCCATCGAATCTGTTCTAGGAGCTGAGAATGTGGTGATCGATATCCAACAATTATCAACAGATGACTACGATAATTCTGGCTACCTCGCTCAAACCGCAGCTCAAAAAGACTTTGATATCTATAATGGCGGTTGGAGTGCTGACTACTTGGATCCATCAAGTTATCTAGATATCCTAAATGTCAATAACGGTGGTATGTTGCAAAACATTGGTCTAGAACCAGGTGAGGTCAATGACAAGGCTAAGGCAGTTGGTCTGGATACTTACACTCAAATGCTAGAAGAAGCGAATAAGGAGCAAGAACCAGCAAAACGTTATGAAAAATATGCTGAAGTTCAAGCTTGGCTCGTTGATAGCGCCCTTGCTATTCCAAACGTTTCTCAGGGTGGAACACCGACCTTGAGAAAGACAGTTCCATTCTCATCGCCATTCTCACAAGCTGGAAATAAGGGTGTCGAATCATACAAGTACCTCAAGTTGCAAGATAAGACTGTAACGGCTGATGAGTATGAAAAAGCTAAAGAAAAATGGCTGAAAGAAAAAGAAGAATCAAATAAAAAAGCCCAAGAAGAACTGGCAAAACACGTTAAATAACCAGTCTATTCAACAGGAAAAACGATAGTTTCTCAAGGAACTATCGTTTTTATATAGTTTGAAACTATAACTAGCTCTTGAAAACAAGAAAATAAGTTAGTGAAAATAAGTGGTACAATAGTTACTATAGATTTGGAGGTATTGTATGAGCAAAGAACTACACATCAACACAATTTTGGCCCAGGCTGGGATCAAGTCAGATGAGGCTACAGGTGCCTTGGTAACACCGCTTCATTTTTCAACCACTTATCAGCATCCAGAGTTCGGTCAGTCTACGGGATTTGACTATACCCGTACTAAAAATCCAACTCGCAGTAAGGCGGAGGAAGTCTTGGCGGCAATCGAATCAGCAGATTATGCCCTAGCGACAAGCTCAGGAATGGCTGCGATTGTACTGGCTTTTAGTGTTTTTCCAGTAGGAAGTAAAGTCTTGGCTGTTCGTGATCTGTATGGGGGTTCTTTCCGTTGGTTCAACCAAGTGGAGCAGGAAGGCCGTTTCCATTTTACCTATGCCAATACAGAAGAAGAGTTGATTGCTGAGTTGGAGAAAGATGTGAATGTTCTCTATATTGAAACACCAACCAATCCCTTGATGTTGGAATTTGATATTGCAAAACTAGCCAAACTAGCTCATGCCAAGGGTGCCAAGGTAGTGGTGGACAATACCTTCTACAGTCCGATTTACCAACGTCCGATTGAAGATGGTGCGGATATCGTTCTTCATTCTGCCACCAAGTATTTAGCAGGGCACAATGATGTTTTGGCTGGGGTGGTTGTGACTAATAGTTTAGAACTATATGAACAACTTTTCTATAATCTCAATACGACAGGTGCGGTCTTGTCACCATTTGATAGTTATCAGTTGATTCGTGGTCTTAAAACTCTACCTCTTCGTATGGAACGTTCTACAGCCAACGCCCAAGAAGTGGTTGCTTTTTTGAAGGATTCACCTGCTGTCAAGGAAGTGCTCTATACTGGACGCGGGGGTATGATTTCCTTTAAAGTAGTGGATGAAAAACGTATTCCTCATATTTTAAATAGCCTCAAGGTCTTTTCATTTGCGGAAAGTTTGGGTGGGGTAGAGAGTCTGATCACCTATCCGACAACTCAAACCCATGCGGATATTCCAGCAGAAGTGCGCCATTCCTATGGCTTAACAGATGACCTCTTGCGCTTGTCAATTGGGATTGAAGATGCTAGAGATTTGATTGCGGACTTGCGCCAAGCTTTGGAAGGATAAGATAGATATGGGAAAATATGATTTTACAAGCCTGCCCAATCGTTTTGGACACCATACTTATAAATGGAAAGAAGCGGAAGCTAATCGAGAAATTCTACCAGCCTGGATAGCAGATATGGACTTTGTGGTTTTGCCTGAGGTTCGACAAGCTGTACAAGCCTACGCAGATCAGTTGGTCTATGGCTATACTTATGCTAGTGATGATTTGATTCAGTCGGTTCAGGACTGGGAAGCCAGTCAACACGGCTATCGCTTTGACAAGGATGCCCTCGTCTTTATAGAGGGAGTGGTACCAGCTATTTCAACAGCCATTCAAGCCTTTACAAAAGAAGGAGAGGCTGTTCTGATTAACACACCGGTCTATCCACCTTTTGCCCGCAGTGTCAAACTGAACAATCGTCGATTGATTACCAATTCTTTGGTGGAAAAGGATGGGCTGTTTGAGATTGACTTTGAGCAATTGGAGAAAGACTTGGTGGAGAATGCTGTCAAACTCTATCTACTCTGCAACCCTCATAATCCTGGTGGACGTGTTTGGGAAAAGGAAGTGTTAGAAAAGATTGGTCATCTCTGCCAAAAACATGGTGTTTTGTTGGTTTCAGATGAGATTCACCAAGATTTGGCCCTCTTTGGTCACAAACACCAGTCATTTAATACCATTGATCCAGCTTTTAAAGACTTTGCCCTTATCTTGAGTAGTGCCACTAAAACATTTAATATTGCTGGGACCAAGAATTCCTATGCAGTTATTGAAAATCCAAAGCTTCGTGTGGCTTTCCAAAAACGCCAGTTGGCCAATAACCAACATGAAATCTCAGGCTTGGGGTATTTGGCGACAGAAGCTGCCTACCGTTATGGTAAGGACTGGTTAGGAGACTTAAAAGAAGTCATCGAGGACCACATTAACTATGTAGTGGATTTTTTGGGCAACGAAACCAAGATTAAGGTCATGAAACCGCAAGGTACCTACTTGATCTGGCTTGATTTTTCAGCCTATGACCTAACGGATGACCGCTTGCAAGAGCTTTTGAAGAATGAAGCCAAGGTTATCTTGAATCGAGGTTTGGACTTTGGAGAGGAGGGAACTCTTCATGCCCGCCTCAATGTGGCTATGCCGAAGTCAGTACTGGAAGAGGTTTGCCAACGCATCGTGACCACTTTTGCTACACTTTAAAAATCCAGCCTTCTAGGAGAAAAGTCTTCCTAGAAGGCTATTTTCGTAGGGGAAAATGTGGTATAATGAAAAGATAAGATAAAGGGGTAACTATGGCTAAATTGATTCCAGGGAAGTTGCGCATGGAGGGTGTTATACTCTATGAAACAGGCAACATTGAGATAATCAAGGAAAAAGGGAATCGCCTCTATACTCGTGTGGCGGGAGAAGACTTGCGCTACAGTTTAGAGGATGATCTGGTTTTTTGTGCTTGCGATTTTTTCCAAAAAAGAAGTTACTGTGTTCACCTCGCAGCGCTCGAGCATTATCTGAAGAATGATGAAGAAGGCCAGGTGATTTTACAAGCCTTAGAAAAAGGACATGAAGAGCAAGAAGAGGTCGAAACCAAGGTTAGTTTTGGCGGTAGTTTTTTGGAGCGGATCCAACCTCAGAAGAGAGAGAAAATCTACACTTTGTCGTCTCAAGGCCAGGTAGAAGCTGGAACCAATCGCCTCCTTTGGACTCTCCGAATCGGTTTAGTTGATAGTCAAAAATATTATGTCATTCGTGACATCCCTCTCTTTTTGAAGGTCTTAGTCCATCGAAAGCCATATATGATTGGGAAACACCATGAAAATGACTTGTCTTGGGATGCCTTTGATACAGCTAGTCAAGAAGTTCTTACTTTTTTATGTGGCTTAATTGAGGAGGGACTGAGTCAAGACCTCTTTTTCCCCAATCAAGGTCGTCACCTCTTTTTCCCTCTGACCTTTTTTGAGCAGGGGGTAGAGTTGCTGATGAACTTGGAGGATTTTCATTTTGAGCACCAGATTACTAGTTATGAAAATCTTCTCTTTCACGATTTAGATCCAGAAGCAAACCTTTTCTCTTTTTCCGTGAAGGAGTATCCCGATTATTTTGAGATGGAGATTTCTGAAAGTGAGCGAGTCAACGTATTCTATGGAGGGGCAGTTCTATTTCGTAAGGGGAATCTTTATCTCTTAAACCCTAAACAAATCAGCCTCCTAAAGGAAATCAAAGAGCTCCCTCAGGAGGAAAGAGGGAGAAAATGCCTCCAGTTTGACAACAGTGATCGTGACCGTCTGGCCGCCTGTCTTCCTTTGTTTGGACAGCTGGGCACAGTTTCTGCTCCTGAGCGCTTGCAAATCAGACCCTTTTCACCAATCTTTTACTTTGATAGGGAGGATGACGGCCGCATCCGTTTGGATATCCAGTTTGACTATGGAGATGTTAAGGTGACTAGTCGCCAACAGCTGGAACAATTACCATTTTCAAGCGATGCCGTCTTGGAAAACCAGCTATTTCAAGTCTGTTTAGGGGCTGGTTTTGAGGCTGATTTTCAGTCTTGGAGACAGGCTTTGAAGCCAGAGGCAGTTTATTCTTTCTTTCACCATACGATTCCAGCTTTTGAGAAATTGGGTCAGGTTTTCTTGTCTGATGAGATGAATCAGCTCTACAGCGTCCAAGCTCCTCAGGTTCAGATTGAGTCCAAGGGAGGACTGTTGGAGATTCAGTTTGATTTCCAAGGGATTGCCCAAGAAGAGATTGATCAAGCTCTTAAAGCCCTGACCAGCAATCAGGATTTCTATATCAGTTCTTCTGACCAAGTGTACTTTTTTGATGAGGAAACCAAGCAGATTCGTCAAAATTTGCAGGAACTGGGGGTTGAGCTAAAAGATGGTTCTTTTCAGGCTCGGAAATCCCTAGCTTACAGTTTGTCTCAGTTGTTTGAAGGTCGAGATAGGATCTCCTTCTCAGAGGAATTTCAGCATTTAGCTCATGATTTGACCCATCCAGAGGACTTTCCTTTGGGAGATATACGGGTGCAGGCGAGTTTGAGAGACTACCAGGAAAAGGGAGTCCGTTGGCTCCAGATGCTTCATCACTATGGTTTTGGTGGCATCCTAGCAGATGATATGGGACTGGGAAAAACACTGCAAACCATCGCTTTTTTGACCAGTCAGGCGACAGAAGATAGTCGGGTCTTGATTTTAGCGCCGTCAGGTTTAATCTACAACTGGGCAGATGAATTCAGGAAATTTGCCCCACAGTTGGATTTGGCTGTCGTTCATGGTTTGAAAGCGAATCGAGAAGCGATTCTTTCTGAAAATCACCAAATCTATGTGACTAGCTATGCAACCTTTCGTCAAGACAGCGAGCTTTATCAAGAGATGGCTTTTGATTTTCTCTTCTTAGATGAAGCTCAGGTCATGAAAAATGCCCAGACCAAGATTGCTCAGAGTTTGCGCCAGTTTGTGGTGCCAGCAGTTTTTGCTTTGTCAGGTACCCCCATCGAAAATCATTTAGGAGAGTTGTGGTCTATCTTTCAAATTGTGCTACCGGGGCTCTTACCAAGTAAAAAGGAGTTTATGAAATTACCGGCTGAGCGAGTCGCGCAGTTTATCAAGCCTTTCGTTATGAGGCGTAAGAAAGAAGAAGTCCTTACAGAACTGCCTGATCTGATCGAAGTCGTCTATAAAAATGAACTGGAAGATCAGCAGAAGGCCATCTATCTCGCCCAGTTGCAACAAATGCGAGACCGACTAGCCCAAGTGACAGATCAAGAATTCCAAAGAAGTCGGGTAGAAATCTTATCTGGACTCATGCGTTTGCGTCAAATCTGCGATACGCCAGCTCTCTTCATGGACGATTACCAAGGAGCTAGTGGTAAATTGGATAGTCTCCGAGATTTATTGCTACAAGTGGCAGATGGTGGCCATCGGGTCTTGATTTTCTCCCAATTCAAAGGAATGTTGGAAAAAATCGAGCAAGAACTTCCAGACTTGGGCTTGACTTCATTCAAAATCACAGGCTCAACTCCTGCTCAAGACAGACAGGAGATGACTAAGGCCTTTAACCAAGGGGAAAGAGATGCCTTTCTCATCTCTCTGAAGGCGGGTGGTGTTGGTCTTAATCTAACGGGAGCTGATACAGTTATTTTGGTTGACCTTTGGTGGAATCCCGCTGTCGAAGCACAGGCCATCGGAAGAGCCCACCGCATGGGGCAGGAGCAGATGGTCGAGGTCTATCGTTTGATTACCAAGGGGACCATTGAAGAAAAAATCCAAGAACTTCAAGAACAAAAGAAACATTTGGTTTCCCAAGTTTTAGATGGTACGGAGTCGCGTGCGAGTCTCAGTCTGGCAGAAATTCGTGAAATTTTGGGAATTTCTGAAGCCAGCATTTGAAAAATCAAGACAATACGCTATAATGAAGTGTTGAAAGGAAATACAAAATGAAACAAGATCGATTTCCATTGGTGTCAGATGATGAGATCATGCTGACCAAAATGCCAGTCATGGACTTGTACGATGAGTCAGACTTTATTAGCAATATCAAAGGTGATTACCGCGATAAAAACTATTTGGAATGGTCTCCTATCAATGAGGAAGAAACCGTAGTTTCTCCAGTGGTTAATAAGGAGTCAAAACCGAGCCCAGAACCTAAAAAGGTTGAAAAAACGTATGCTGAATTGGCTCGAGAAGAGGCGCGTGCGGATTTGAAGAAGAAACGTTCAGCCAAGTATTTGACTCAGGATGTTAGTCATACTAGACGACACAATGGTTCAACACTTGTTCGTCAAGGAAACCAACCAACAGCACCATTTCAAAAGGAAAATCCAGGTGAGTTTGCCAAATTTAGTAAAAACTTGAGTCAGTCTCACTATATCTTAGCTGAGGAGGTTGGCCAAGTGGCGAATCCAACTCCGAAAACCCAAACGGAAAAAGCTAAAAAGAACAACTATGATTTTTTAAAGAAGAGTCAAATCTATAATAAAAAGAATAAGCAAACAGAACAGGAACGTCAGGTTGCCCAAGAGTTGAATCTGACAAGAATTACTGAGTAGGGGAGAAAAGCATGTCAAAAACATATCATTTTATTGGAATCAAGGGATCAGGGATGAGTGCCCTAGCCTTGATGTTGCACCAAATGGGACACAAGGTTCAAGGTTCAGACGTTGAAAAATACTACTTTACTCAACGTGGACTAGAGCAGGCAGGGATTGCCATTCTTCCTTTTGATGAAAAGAACCTACAAGGTGATGTGGAGATTATCGCGGGAAATGCCTTCCGTCCAGATAACAATGTTGAAATCGCCTATGCCGACAAAAATGGTATCAGCTACAAACGTTACCATGAATTCCTAGGTAGCTTTATGCGCGACTTTGTCAGCATGGGAGTGGCAGGAGCACATGGAAAAACTTCAACAACAGGTATGCTGTCACACGTCTTGTCTCACATCACAGACACCAGCTTTTTGATTGGAGACGGGACAGGTCGCGGTTCAGCCAATGCCAAATATTTTGTCTTTGAATCAGACGAATATGAGCGTCATTTCATGCCTTACTACCCAGAATACTCTATCATCACCAACATTGACTTTGACCATCCAGACTACTTTACAAGTCTAGAGGACGTTTTCAATGCCTTTAACGACTATGCCAAACAAATTACCAAAGGTTTGTTTGTATACGGTGAAGATGCTGAGTTGCGTAAGATTACAGCCAATGCGCCAATCTATTACTATGGGTTTGAAGCTGAGGACAATGACTTTGTAGCTAGTGATCTCCTTCGTTCTACGACTGGTTCAACATTCACCGTTCACTTCCGTGGACAAGAGTTGGGTCAATTCCACATTCCAACCTTTGGTCGTCACAATATTATGAATGCGACAGCTGTTATTGGTCTTCTTTACACAGCTGGATTTGATTTGAACTTGGTCCGTGAACACTTGAAAACTTTTGCAGGTGTTAAGCGTCGTTTCACTGAAAAAATCGTCAATGATACAGTGATTATTGATGACTTTGCCCACCATCCAACAGAAATCATTGCAACCTTGGATGCTGCTCGTCAGAAATATCCAAGCAAGGAAATCGTGGCAGTCTTCCAACCGCATACCTTTACAAGAACCATTGCCTTGTTGGACGAATTTGCCCATGCATTGAATCAAGCAGACGCCGTCTATTTAGCGCAAATCTATGGATCAGCTCGTGAGGTGGACCATGGTGATGTCAAAGTAGAAGACTTAGCCAATAAAATCAACAAGAAACACCAGGTTATCACTGTTGAAAATGTTTCTCCGCTCCTAGATCATGACAATGCTGTTTACGTCTTTATGGGTGCAGGAGACATCCAAACCTATGAATATTCATTTGAACGTCTCTTGTCTAACTTGACAAGCAACGTCCAATAAGGAAAACAGATGGAAATTCCAATCACAATAAGGCAAGCTACCCTATCAGATTTAGAAGAAATGTTGGCGATTGAAGAAGCCAATCCTTCGTTAGAAGAGGTATTTAGCCGCCAATCCTTAGAAGAGAGTATCCGCAAGACTGCGGGTACCTTTCTTGTAGCTGGGGATGAAAATCAGCTCGTGGGCTATATTTTAGGAGAAGCTCAGTCTATTCATCCCAAATGGATAGAAATAAAATCATTGACTATTCATCCTGACCATTGGGGACAGGGACTGGGAACTCTTCTTCTTGCAGCCTTGAAACAGGTGACAGTCGAACTAAATCACCAAGGTATTCTTTTGCAGAGTCCTGATGAACTACTATCATATTTTGAAATGAATGGCTTTGTTGAAGAAGAAATTACAGAAAGTCATTATGGCAGTGGTTCTGAATGGTATCTGATTTGGGCAAATCCCTTTTATCAGGAGGAAAAATGAAAATCAGACAAGCAAGATTTTCGGATTTAGATCGGATTATAGAGATAGAGCTAGAGAATTTTTCCCTTGAAGAAGCCATTCCTCGTTCGGTCTTTGAAGCGCATTTGCAGGAGATTCAGACCAGTTTTCTGGTAGCTGAAAAAGGGGGGCATATTCTTGGTTATATCGAAGGTCCAGTCGTCCCGCACCGCCATCTCCAAGATCAGTCCTTTACAGAAGAAATAAAAGACTATAGCCATCAACCTGGAGGTTATATTTCTGTGACTTGCCTATCTATTGCCAAGGAAGCACAAGCTTTGGGAGTGGGGAAAAGACTATTAAAGGCTCTGAAAGAAGTCGCTTTAGAACATGAACGAGAGGGCATTAACTTGACATGTCATGACTACCTTATCGCCTATTATGAAAAACATGGCTTTGTTAATGAAGGAATATCTCAGTCAAGCTTTGCTGGGGAAACATGGTATGATATGGTCTGGCAGCCTGAAAATAAAGAAAACTAGCTAGGGAATGCCCTAGTTGGTTGCTTTTCTGCAACTTTTAAGATATAATATTAGGGATTGTCAACAAGGAGGTAATGCTTTTGACTGAAAAATCAAGAGAAGAAGAAAAATTAAGCTTTAAAGAGCAGATTCTACGTGATTTAGAAAGAGTAAAAGAACAAGATAGAAGAGAGAAAGAAGTAGAGATTCCAAATCTGACGGCTTCATCATCTCCAGCTAGTTCAGCAACTCCTTCAGATCTTGAACCAGAAACATCAACAGAAGAGTTGATGGCTGATTCCCTGTCTGTTGTCGATAAAATTCTAAAGAATGCACCAAGTGTTCCTCCACTTTCAAGTGCTAGAACTGATGAAACGGATGACCAAGAAGAGAAAGAGATTAGACAGCCAATCATTGATAAAATTGAAGTTGTAGAATCTGAAGAACCTCTAGTAGAGCCGATTCATCTGGCTGAAGAACCTGTAGTGGAACCCGTTCAACCTAAGGTAGAACCAGTTGAGCTTAAACCTGAAGAAAAAGAATTTAACGATACTCCGACTAAGGTAGCCGTAACCTATAAAACAGAAGATAAGAAAGAGGAAATCACCCCAGGAATGCCTGAAAGAGTAGAGCCTGTTTCTACAGAATCTAGCAGTGGATTAGCTGATGCTCCACGTCGTAGTCGTCGTCAAGGTGCAACATCAACTAAGAAAAAGAAAAAATCAAAAGCTAAAGGTTGCCTAGTAACAGTTCTAGTTCTCCTAGTACTCGTTGCAGTTGGTGGTTACTTTGGTTATGGTTACGTTCAAGATTCTTTGAAACCTGTTGATGCGAGCTCTAAGGATTACGTAACGGTTCAAATCCCAGACGGAGCAAACGTTCAAGAAATTGGAAGCACCTTGGAAAAATCTGGTTTGGTTAAACATGGACTTATCTTTAGCCTTTATGCTAAATACTATAGTCATGCCAACTTGAAGTCAGGTTATTACAACTTGAAGAAGAGTATGAGTACGGATGAGTTGATTCAAGAATTGGAAAAAGGTGGGACTCCTGAAGCTCAGGCACCTGTTCTTGCAAACTTGACAATTCCAGAAGGCTATACATTAGAGCAAATCGCTCAAACAGTAGGACAACTTCAAGGTGAATTTAAAGAACCTCTTACTGCGGATGCTTTCTTGGCAAAAGCTCAAGATGAGACCTTTATCTCACAATTAGTAGCCAAGTATCCAAACCTACTTGGAAGTCTTCCAACAAAAGACAGTGGCGTTCGTTATCGTCTTGAAGGCTACCTTTTCCCAGCGACCTATACGATCAAAGACAGTACAACTGTTGAAAGTTTGATTGATGAGATGGTGGCTGCTATGGATAAGGCTATGTCACCATATTACGCTACGATCAAAGAAAAGAATCTGACAGTTAATGAATTGCTCAGCATTGCTTCTCTTGTCGAAAAAGAAGGAGCTAAGACCGAAGACCGCAAGAAAATCGCAGGTGTCTTCTATAACCGCTTGAATGCCGGTATGCCACTTCAAAGTAACATCGCTATCCTATATGCTCAAGGAAAACTTGGTCAAAAGATTAGTTTAGCAGATGACGCTGGAATTGATACAACAATTGATTCACCATACAATGTTTACACGCACCTTGGCCTCATGCCTGGACCGGTTGATAGCCCAAGTTCGGATGCGATTGAAGCAAGTGTAAACCAGACAAAGAGTGAGTACTTGTACTTTGTGGCCAATGTAGAAGATGGTAAAGTATACTTTGCAACAACAAAAGAAGAACATGATCAAAACGTTGCAGAGCATATCAATAGCAAGTTACCTCAAGCAAGTAGTTCAAACTAAAATTATGTGGTTTTCCACATAATTTTGTTTTAAAAAAGTAAATAGAAAAGAAAGTTAAAAAAATGGCAGAAAAAACTTACCCAATGACCCTTGAAGAAAAGGAAAAACTAGAAAAAGAATTAGAGGAGTTGAAACTCGTTCGACGTCCTGAAGTCGTAGAGCGTATCAAGATTGCTCGTTCCTATGGAGACCTTTCAGAAAATAGTGAGTATGAAGCAGCGAAAGATGAACAAGCTTTTGTTGAAGGTCAAATTTCAAGTCTAGAAACAAAAATTCGCTATGCTGAAATTGTTAATAGCGATGCAGTTGCCCAAGATGAGGTAGCAATCGGTAAGACAGTAACAATTCAAGAAGTCGGTGAAGACGAAGAAGAGGTCTACATCATCGTCGGTTCTGCTGGTGCAGATGCTTTTGCTGGTAAAGTATCAAATGAAAGTCCGATTGGCCGTGCTTTGATTGGCAAGAAGACTGGTGATACTGCAACGATTGAAACACCAGTTGGTAGCTATGATGTCAAAATCTTAAAGGTTGAAAAAACAGCCTAAATAGGATGAAAAAGGAGTAGTGAAGGTTTTGCCTTGCTCAACTCCTTTTTGGTTTTTGGATAAAAAGGAGACTATATGAGTGAAAATAAGAAGAAAAATAAAATGGAGCGTGGTTTAACCAATCGCCATGTGCAGGTGATGGCTATTGCGGGAACAATCGGAACCGGACTTTTCCTAGGTGCTGGACGCTCTATCAGCCTTACAGGACCTTCTATCATCCTGATTTATATGATCACAGGAGCCTTTATGTTTTTGATGATGAGGGCTGTTGGGGAGATGCTGTATCAGGATCCAGAACAACATACCTTTATCAACTTTATCACCCGTCATTTGGGGAAAGGTTGGGGATATTTCTCAGTTTGGTCTTATTGGTTGTCAGTTGTCTTTATCGGTATGGCAGAAATCACTGCCATCTCAGATTATGTTCGCTTCTGGTTTCCCACCTGGCCTAGCTGGATGATTCAGCTTGTCTTTTTAACGATTTTGGCTTTGGTCAATCTAATTGCAGTTAAGCTCTTTGGCGAAGTCGAGTTTTGGTTTGCTATGGTCAAGATTGTGGCGATTTTAGCCATGATTGCAACAGGAGTCTTTATGGTTTTGACAGGCTTTAAGACACCACACGGTGTTGCAAGTTTGGCAAATATCAGCGACCAGTTCTCTCTTTTTCCAAACGGAGTTATGAACTTTGTCATGGCCTTTCAAATGGTATTTTTTGCCTATCTGATGATTGAGTTTATCGGGGTGACAACTTCTGAAACAAAGAACCCTCGTCAGGTCTTGCCTAAAGCTGTTAAGGAGATTCCTCTCAGAATTATCTTCTTCTATGGGGGAGCTCTCATTGCGATTATGGCCATTATTCCTTGGTCTTATCTTAATTCTTCAGATTCTCCATTTGTAACGGTCTTTGAACTGGCGGGGATCAAGTGGGCAGCGGCTCTAATCAACTTTGTTGTATTGACCTCAGCAGCGTCTGCTCTTAACTCAACTCTCTACTCAACAGGGAGACACTTATATCAGATTGCCCATGATTCGCCCAATCGTTTCTTAAAGGCCATTAAGGTCGATACCCTTTCTCGCCACAATGTTCCACAAAATGCCATCATCGCCTCAGCGATCTTGATTGCTCTCGCTGCCTTTATCAACGTGCTACCAGGTGTTTCAGATGCCTTTGCTTTGATCACCGCATCCTCATCAGGTGTTTACATCGCGATTTATATCTTGATTATGGTGGCCCATCTCAAATACCGCAAGTCACAAGACTTCATGGCTGATGGCTACCTTATGCCTCAGTATCGCTTGCTTAATCCCCTAACCATTCTCTTTTTTGTCTTTGTTTTTGTGACTCTCTTTTTGCAAGAGTCTACTTTCATGGGGGCAGTTGGTTCTGCTATCTGGATCCTTGTTTTTGGGATTTATAGTCAGTGGAAATTTAGAAAATAAATCATGAACTCATCAACTCTGTTTGGTGAGTTTTTCTAGTTTGACAGTCCATCGAAATAAGACTATAATCAAGCTGTAGTAGTTTATTAGGAGGTTTGGATGCACGTTAGATTGGAAAATAAGGAGTCGAATAAAGCGCAAGAAATAGGAGATTTGATTCGTGCTTATAATCGTTCTAAAAGAGAAGAGGCTGAAAGCGAGCCACTGAACCTTTATGTCGAAGACGAAAAGGGCAATCTCATGGCAGGCTTAGTAGCAGAGACTTTCGGAAATTGGTTGGAAATCGAATATTTGTTTGTGAGAGAGGAATTGAGGGGACAAGGAATTGGTTCAAAACTATTGCAGCGAGCTGAAAATGAAGCCAAGAATCGAAACTGTCGTTTTGCTTTTGTCAATACTTACCAGTTTCAAGCACCAGATTTTTATAAAAGGCATGGCTACAAGGAAGTCTTTACCTTGCAAGACTACCCCTATACAGGGCAAAGATTTTATTACCAAAAGGATTTGTGACCTAGACTTCTTTCTTTTGGAGAGGAACTTAGCTAAGTATCAAAAAAGAACGAATACTCTTTATCATGTAAGATGATAGAGAGTTTTTCGTTAACAAAATCTTACAAAATGACATTTATATATTGCATTAAGTTAGATATATGGTATAATGTTTTTAAAAGAAGCGCAACTTTTTAAAATATTGAAGGAGGAAACAAGTGGCTAAAAATTTAAAGTTAAAACTAGCTCGTGTGGAGCTTGATATGACACAGGGTGATTTGGCAGAAGCTGTGGGTGTTACTAGGCAGACTATAGGCTTGATTGAAGCTGGGAAATACAATCCTAGCCTCTCCCTTTGCCAGTCCATTTGCAGATGCTTAGGCAAAACTTTAGATCAATTATTTTGGAAGGAAGAAGATGAAAAATAGATTTTTTTATTATCAATTATTAGACGAAAGAGAAGAACAACTGATTAACAAAGCTGGGACAGAGTCTTTTAATGTGTTTATCGGGCTCATTCTGCTAAGCTATCTGGTGGCTGTATTAGCACCTGCTCTTTTTAATCCTAATATTCTTCTGGTTACCCTTCTTTTAGGAATTTTCTTCTTTTTCAATCGTGCACGACAACTTGGAGTGACCTACTATAGTCGTTTTCATTTTACAATTATAGGGTGTTTGCTGGTAACTCTCGCTATTACGACTCTTTTGATGTTGCAGAATTATCAATTCAACATAGAAATTTACCAGCACAATCCTTTGAACCTTAAATATTTGTCTGCTTGGGCCATTACTTATCTAATCTACCTTCCTTGGGTTTTTATCGGCAATCTCGGCCTTAAAAGTTATGGCGAATGGGCTCAAAAAAAGTTTGAGCAAGATATGGATGAACTGGAGAATGGAGAATAGCTTGTTAGCTTTTTATCAATCTCGGTAAAATGTGTTATAATAGTACTAATTTATCGGATGGTGTGAAAGTGGTAGAATACGTTCATACCTTTGTAAAGTAGGAAGAAGGAAAACAGATGTATCCAGATGATAGTTTGACATTGCACACGGACTTGTACCAGATTAACATGATGCAAGTTTACTTTGACCAAGGAATTCACAATAAAAAGGCGGTCTTTGAAGTTTATTTCCGTCAGCAACCTTTTCAGAACGGTTATGCAGTTTTTGCTGGCTTGGAAAGAATTGTACATTATCTTGAAGACTTACGCTTTTCAGATAGCGATATTGACTACTTGGAGTCGCTTGGGTATCATGGAGAATTCTTGGATTACCTACGAAATCTCAAGTTAGAACTAACGGTTCGTTCTGCTCAGGAAGGGGACTTGGTTTTTGCTAATGAGCCGATTGTGCAGGTGGAAGGACCTCTAGCCCAATGCCAATTGGTCGAAACGGCTCTCTTAAACATTGTTAACTTTCAAACCTTGATAGCGACTAAGGCAGCACGTATTCGTTCAGTCATTGAAGATGAGCCTTTGATGGAATTCGGGACACGTCGTGCGCAAGAAATGGATGCAGCTATCTGGGGAACACGCGCAGCCGTGATTGGTGGAGCCAATGGTACTAGTAATGTACGAGCAGGGAAGCTCTTTGGTATTCCTGTCTTAGGTACTCATGCTCATGCCTTGGTACAGGTCTATGGGAACGACTATAAGGCCTTTAAGGCCTATGCGTCAACCCATCGTGACTGTGTCTTTCTAGTAGATACTTATGACACGTTGCGTATCGGTGTGCCGGCTGCTATTCAGGTGGCGCGTGAGTTAGGTGATAAGATCAATTTTAAAGGCGTTCGTATCGACTCTGGGGATATTGCCTACATTTCCAAGAAAGTCCGTCAGCAACTAGACGAGGCCGGATTCACAGAGGCAAAGATCTATGCTTCTAATGACCTTGATGAAAATACCATCCTCAACCTCAAGATGCAAAAGGCCAAGATTGATGTCTGGGGGGTGGGTACCAAGCTGATTACGGCCTATGACCAGCCAGCTCTTGGGGCAGTTTATAAGATTGTAGCTATCGAAGATGAAACTGGTAAGATGCGCAATACCATCAAGCTTTCAAGCAATGCTGAAAAAGTATCGACCCCAGGTAAGAAGCAGGTATGGCGCATTACCAGTCGTGAAAAAGGCAAGTCAGAAGGTGACTACATCACCTATGACGGTGTGGATGTTGCCAGCATGACAGAAATCAAAATGTTCCATCCAACTTATACCTATATCAAGAAGACCGTTCGTAATTTTGATGCCGTTCCTCTCTTGGTGGATATTTTCAAAGAAGGAACATTAGTCTACAACCTGCCTAGTTTGACTGAGATTCAGGATTATGCCCGTAAGGAATTTGACAAGCTATGGGATGAATACAAGCGCGTGCTCAATCCGCAACATTACCCAGTAGATTTGGCCCGTGATATTTGGCAAGATAAGATGGACTTGATTGATAAGATGCGCAAAGAAGCCCTTGGTGAAGGAGAAGAAGAATGAGTTTGCAAGAGACCATTATCCAGCAACTGGGTGTCAAGCCAGTGATTGACGCCCAGGAAGAAATTCGTCGTTCGATTGATTTCTTAAAGAGATACTTGAAAAAACACCCTTTCCTTAAAACCTTTGTACTAGGGATTTCTGGGGGTCAAGACTCAACCTTGGCAGGGCGCTTGGCGCAATTAGCTATGGAAGAAATGCGAGCAGAGACAGGAGATGACAGCTACCAATTTATTGCTGTCCGCCTGCCCTATGGCGTGCAAGCAGATGAGGCAGATGCTCAAAAAGCTCTTGCTTTCATCCAGCCAGATGTCAGTCTAGTTGTAAATATCAAGGAATCAGCTGATGCTATGACAGCTGCAGTCGAAGCGACAGGAAGTTCTGTTTCAGACTTTAACAAGGGCAATATTAAGGCTCGTAGTCGTATGATTGCCCAATATGCTCTTGCGGGTTCCCATAGCGGAGCCGTCATTGGAACAGACCATGCTGCGGAAAATATCACAGGCTTTTTTACCAAGTTTGGTGACGGTGGTGCGGATATTCTTCCTCTTTATCGCCTCAATAAACGCCAAGGAAAACAACTCTTGAAAGAGCTTGGCGCAGATCCAGCCCTTTATGAAAAAATCCCAACAGCAGATTTGGAAGAAGACAAACCAGGTATTGCAGACGAAATAGCCTTGGGAGTCACTTACAATGAAATTGATGACTACCTTGAAGGAAAGCAAGTTAGTCCAGAAGCCCAAGCAACCATCGAAAACTGGTGGCACAAAGGCCAACACAAACGCCACCTACCAATCACCGTATTTGATGACTTTTGGGAGTGAGACAGAAATCGGTAACTCGAAGAGTTCGATTTCGTTGTCTCACCCCCGCAACGATGACTAGGTTTGAAAAAGCTTTGTAAAGCGCATTTCAAACCAGACAGCGACTGCGTCAAGTAACTAGATGAAAAACTTGTTTTCTAGCTGTTACTAAGTATAGTCTTTTTACCCTGAGCCTTAAGCTTAGAAAGCGAGGTAACATGATGAAAGCAATCGGTACGCAAATGTTACAGACAGAACGTTTGATTTTAAGAAGATTTGTGGAGAGTGATGCGGAAGCCATGTTTCAAAATTGGGCTTCGTCTGCTAAGAATCTGACCTATGTCACCTGGGATCCTCATCCTGATGTTGAGGTGACTCGGAATTCGATTCGAAATTGGGTTGCATCCTATACCAATCCCAACTATTACAAATGGGCCATTTGTCTCAAAGAAAACCCTGAGCATGTGATAGGAGATATCAGCATCATTGAAATGCACGAGGAAGATTTAAGTTGTGAAATTGGGTATGTTTTAGGAAAAAACTTTTGGGGCCGAGGTATGATGACAGAGGCTTTGAAAGCTGTGCTAGACTTCTGTTTTACTCAAGCAGGCTTTCAAAAAGTCAGAGCACGATATGCCAGTCTCAACCCAGCTTCAGGTCGTGTGATGGAAAAAGCGGGAATGTCCTATCTAAAAACCATTACCAATGATGTAGAGAGAAAAAGTTATATTGCGGACCTTATTTATTACCAGATAAGTAGGGAAGACAGGTGATTTTCTTTTCTGTATCTACCAAAGTCAGACCTTGTCTGGCTTTTTTTGTGCCAGATTTCTAAATAAACTGATTAAATTCCTATTTTTCCCTATCATTGTCCCTGTTTTTTCTGGATTTTTGGGGATATAATAGACCTATCAAATCAAAGAATGGAGGAAGGCAATGGACAATGTAATCTTTTTTATTAGTGTTTTTCTTGCTGGAATTCTTTCCTTCTTTTCTCCTTGTATTTTACCCTTGTTGCCAGTCTATGCAGGAGTCTTATTGGATGATAAGAATGATGCTCAGGCTTCTAGCGGAAAATTTTCAATCTCAGTTGTAAGTTTATTGCGAACTCTGGCCTTTATAGCGGGGATTTCCTTTGTTTTTATCTTACTGGGTTATGGAGCTGGTTTTTTAGGCAATTTGCTGTATGCTTCTTGGTTTCAGTATGTGACGGGTGCGATTATCATTCTCTTGGGCTTGCACCAGATGGAAGTCTTACATTTGAAGGGACTCTACAAGGAAAGAAGGCTACAATTAAAGAGACAAGGGCAAAAGGGTAACGGCTATAGTCAGGCATTTTTACTGGGGTTAACCTTTAGTTTTGCTTGGACGCCATGTGTGGGGCCGGTTCTGGGGTCTGTTTTGGCCTTGGCGGCTTCAGGTGGTTCAGGAGCTTGGCAGGGTGCTGGTCTCATGTTGATTTACACGCTGGGTTTGGCGCTACCATTTTTGGTTCTAGCTCTTGCTTCCAGCTATGTTTTGAAACATTTCCGAAAACTCCATCCTTATCTCGGAACCTTCAAAAAAGTCGGTGGTTTTCTCATTATCGTGATGGGAATCTTGGTGCTTTTGGGAAATGCTTCCATTTTGACTACATTATTTGAATAGAGAGGAAAAAGAAATGAAAAAATGGCAAACATGTCTCCTTGGAGTAGGCTCAATTTGTTGCTTGGCAGCCTGTTCGGCTAAAAACATGTCAGACGAGTCTACTATGAAGGAGCAATCCAAAACAGAACAAGTTAGTTCGAAAACTGCGACTAAAGGTCAGGAAGTCGCTGATTTTGAACTGACAGGTGTAGATGGCAAGACCTATCGTTTGTCTGATTACAAGGGCAAGAAAGTCTATCTCAAATTTTGGGCTTCTTGGTGTTCCATCTGTCTAGCCAGCCTTCCAGATACGGATGAAATTGCTAAAGAAGCTGGTGATGACTATGTGGTCTTGACAGTGGTGTCTCCTGGACACAAGGGGGAGCAATCTGAAGCAGACTTTAAGAACTGGTACAAGGGCTTAGATTATAAAAATTTTCCAGTTCTAATTGATCCATCAGGCAAACTTTTGGAAAGTTATGGTGTCCGTTCTTATCCAACTCAAGCCTTTATAGACAAGGAAGGCAAGCTGGTCAAAACGCAACCAGGTTTTATGGATAAGGATATGATTTTAAAAGAATTGAAAGAAATGGGGTAGAGAAAGATCATGAATGATAAAGTAAAACTTTTTGTCTTGGCAGGGGTCATTCTCCTAGCCCTAACCGGTTTCTATTTTCTATTGATGCGAAATGCAGGGCAGACAGATAGCTCGCAAATTGAGAAAGCATCAGTTAGCCAAGGAGGAAAAACAGTGAAAAAAACAGAAGTGAGTAAAGACGCAGACTTGCACGAAATTTATCTAGCTGGGGGATGTTTCTGGGGAGTGGAGGAATACTTCTCACGCGTGCCTGGAGTAACCGATGCCGTTTCAGGCTATGCAAACGGTAGAGGGGAAACAACCAAGTACGAATTGATTAACCAAACAGGACATGCAGAGACTGTTCATGTTACCTATGATGCTAATCAAATTTCTCTCAAAGAAATCCTGCTTCATTACTTCCGCATCATTAATCCAACCAGCAAAAATAAACAGGGAAATGATGTGGGGACCCAGTACCGTACTGGTGTCTATTACACAGATGACAAGGATTTGGAAGTAATCAACCAAGTCTTTGATGAGGTAGCTAAGAAATACGACCAACCTCTGGCAGTTGAAAAGGAAAACTTGAAGAATTTTGTGGTGGCGGAGGATTATCACCAAGACTACCTCAAGAAAAATCCAAATGGCTACTGTCATATCAATGTCAATCAGGCGGCCTACCCTGTCATTGATGCCAGCAAATATCCTAAACCAAGTGATGAGGAATTGAAAAAGACCTTGTCACCTGAGGAGTATGCAGTTACCCAGAAAAATCAAACAGAACGAGCTTTTTCAAACCGCTACTGGGATAAATTTGAATCCGGTATCTATGTGGATGTCGCAACTGGTGAACCCCTCTTTTCATCAAAGGACAAGTTTGAGTCTGGTTGTGGCTGGCCTAGTTTCACCCAACCAATCAGCCCAGATGTTGCTACCTACAAGGAAGATAAGTCTTACAATATGACACGCATGGAAGTGCGGAGCCGAGTTGGAGATTCTCACCTTGGCCACGTCTTTACAGATGGGCCTCAGGACAAGGGTGGCTTACGCTACTGTATCAATAGCCTTTCTATCCGCTTTATTCCTAAAGACCAAATGTCAGAAAAAGGTTATGCCTATTTACTAGATTATGTCGATTAAGAAGTCTTTCCTAAGCAGTTAGAGGAGAATTTTGCTATACTGATACTAGTGAGTGGTAAAGGAGCAGAGCATGACCTACACAATCTTAATCGTAGAAGATGAGTATCTGGTAAGACAAGGATTGACCAAGCTGGTTAATGTAGCGGCCTACGATATGGAAATCATCGGTCAGGCTGAAAATGGAAGACAGGCTTGGGACTTGATTCAACAACAGGTGCCGGATATCATTTTAACCGATATCAATATGCCTCAGCTAAATGGCATCCAGTTGGCCAGGCTGGTCCGAGAAACCTATCCCCAGGTGCATCTGGTATTTTTGACGGGTTACGATGATTTTGATTATGCCTTGTCTGCTGTCAAACTCGGTGTAGATGATTACCTGCTCAAACCCTTTTCTCGTCAGGATATTGAGGAAATGTTAGGGAAAATCAAGCAAAAACTAGACAAGGAAGAAAAGGAAGAGCAGTTACAAGATTTATTGACTGATAAGTTTGAGGGAAATCTGGCCCAGAAAATCCAGTCTCATCTGGCTGACAGTCAGTTTAGTTTAAAGTCTTTGGCCAGTGACTTGAGCTTTAGCCCAACTTATTTGAGTTCCTTGATTAAGAAAGAATTGGGCCTGCCTTTTCAGGATTATCTGGTGAGAGAGCGTGTCAAACAAGCCAAGCTCTTGCTTCTGACCACAGATTTAAAGATTTATGAGATAGCCGAAAAGGTTGGTTTTGAAGATATGAACTATTTTACTCAACGTTTTAAACAGATTGCAGGTGTGACACCTCGTCAGTTTAAGAAGGGAGAAGGCCGATGAAGCGTTCTTCTCTCCTAGTCAGAATGGTTATTTCCATCTTTCTGGTCTTTCTCATTCTACTAGCTCTGGTTGGGACTTTCTATTATCAATTTAGTTCATCAGCCATTGAGGCCACTATCGAGGGTAATAGCCAAACGACCATTAGCCAAACTAGCCACTTTATTCAGTCTTATATCAAAAAATTAGAAACCACCTCTACCAGTTTGACCCAGCAGAAGGATGTCTTAGCCTATGCTGAGAATCCTAACCAAGACCAAGTCAAGGGAATCCGAGATCTGTTTTTGACGATCTTAAAGGCAGACCAGGACTTGAAAACGGTGGTACTGGTCACCAAATCCGGTCAGGTTATTTCTACAGATGATAGTGTGCAGATGAAAACTTCCTCAGATATGATGGCTGAGGATTGGTACCAAAAGGCTATTCATCAGGGAGCTAAGCCAGTTTTAACCCCAGCTCGCAAATCAGATAGTCAATGGGTCATTTCTGTTACTCAGGAACTTGTTGATGCAGAGGGGGCCAATCTTGGCGTACTTCGTTTGGATATTTCCTACGAAACTCTGGAAGCCTATCTCAACCAACTCCAGTTGGGCCAGCAGGGCTTTGCCTTTATCATCAATGAAAACCATGAATTTGTCTACCATCCTAAACGTACTGTCTATAGCTCAGCGAGTGAAATGGAGGCCATGAAACCCTACATCGAGACGGGGCAGGGCTATACGCTGGACCATCAATCCTACGTTAGTCAGGAACAGATTACAGGTACTGATTGGACGGTTATAGGCGTGTCTTCGCTGGAGAAGTTAGACCAGGTTCGGAGTCAACTCATGTGGACCTTGCTTGCTGCTAGTGCCTTATCTCTTCTTGCCTGTCTCTGCTTGGTGTGGTTCAGTCTCAAACGCTGGATTGCCCCTTTGAAGGATCTGAGAGAAACCATGCTGGAAATTGCTTCTGGTACACAAAATCTTCGTGCTAAAGAAGCTGGTGCCTATGAACTGAGAGAAGTGACTCGCCAGTTCAATGCCATGTTGGATCAGATTGATCAGTTGATGGCAGATGTGCGCAGGCAGGAAGAAGCGACCCGGCAGTATGAACTTCAAGCCTTGTCGAGCCAGATTAACCCCCATTTCCTATACAACACTTTAGACACCATCATCTGGATGGCTGAGTTTCAGGATAGTCAGCGAGTGGTTCAGGTGACCAAGTCCTTGGCAACCTATTTCCGCTTGGCGCTCAATCAAGGAAAGGATTTGATTTCTCTTTCTGATGAAATCAATCATGTCCGCCAGTACCTCTTTATCCAGAAACAACGCTATGGTGATAAGCTGGAGTATGAGATTGATGAAGAACCTGACTTTGATAATTTAGTCTTGCCTAAACTGGTGTTGCAACCTCTTGTAGAAAATGCCCTTTACCATGGCATCAAGGAGAAGGAAGGTCAGGGACATATTAAAGTTTCTGTTCAGAAACAGGATACAGGGCTTGTCATCCGCATTGAGGATGATGGCGTTGGCTTCCAAAATCCTGGTGATAGCAGTCAAAGTCAGCTCAAACGTGGGGGAGTTGGCCTACAAAATGTCAACCAACGACTCAAACTTCATTTTGGAGACAATTACCAGATGAAGATCAATTCTGCACCCGAAAAAGGGACGACAGTTGAAATATACCTCAATAAAATAGCAACTAGCTAACTCCCAGTTCACTTTGGGAGTTTTGCTTTTAAAAATCAGAATGATTAGTTGGCCTTGATAAAATCAGTAAAAAAAGATATGATAGATAGTGACAAAAGAGGTATCAAGTATGACGGAAAAAGACATTCAAAGAGCAACAAGCCAGATTGTAGAAGATGTAATAGAAAAGGCTAATTTGAAGCAAGGGGCTATCTTTGTTTTGGGTCTTTCTTCTAGTGAGGTGATAGGTGGTCAGATTGGCAAGGAATCCAGTCAAGAAATTGGGGAAATAATTGTGAAGACCATTCTAGCTATCCTAGAGGAAAAAGGAATTCATCTAGCCGTTCAAGGTTGTGAACATGTCAATCGAGCCCTCGTCGTTGAACGTCAGGTAGCAGAGCAGTTTGGTCTTGAAATCGTCAGTGTCCTTCCGACACTTCATGCAGGAGGTTCGGGTCAATTGGCAGCCTTCAAGTTTATGCAGGATCCAGTTGAGGTTGAATTTATCAAAGCCCATGCTGGATTGGATATCGGAGATACTGCGATTGGCATGCATGTCAAGCATGTTCAGGTTCCGATTCGCCCTCTTTTGAGAGAGATTGGGCACGCCCACGTAACGGCTCTAGCTAGTCGTCCCAAATTAATCGGAGGTGCGCGTGCGCAGTATCCACAAGATTCTATCAGAAAGTCGTGAACTTATTCTGTAGTAACAGAAGAAAAGTAAAAGACAGAGGAAAAATGGTATAGATACCAGGACTTCCTCTGTTCTTTTTTGTTGTATTTTTGTGTAAAGTGCTCCAAATAAGACCAGTTTTTACAAGAAGAAGGGGTGCTATCTGATGGAGAATTGCCAAAAGTAGAAAAAGTAAAGTAGAGAATTTTTTTCGTTATAGAAATCAGTAAACAAAGCTGGATTTAGCTGTTCTAGGTCGGCTTTTTTGTGCTATACTTAAGGTATGCATAGAAAAACAGTGATAGATTTTAGGGCTTTGGGGGAGAGATACACCTTCACTCAGCCTATCAAAGAGTTAAAAACGAGAGATTTAGCAGAAGTGGCGGACCTGCTGGCACAGGTGGAAAGCTACCAAGAGCAGGGCTATTCTGTAGTGGGCTATGTCAGTTACGAGGCTGCACCTGCTTTTGAGGAAAAACTAGCAGTTCATAAAACTCCTTTACTGGCAGAGTATCTGCTATATTTTACAGTTCATGATAAGGTGGAAACATCGTCTATTCCTCTGACTTATGAGGAAATAGATCTGCCTTCAAGGTGGCAGGAAGAAACATCTGCAGAGAACTATGAAGAGGCTATTGCCCAGATTCACCATCATTTGCGTCAAGGGGACACCTACCAGGTCAACTACACCGTCCAACTCAAGCAAGACCTAAGTGCCAATCCTTTTGTCATCTACAATCGCATGGTGGTAGAGCAGGAGGCGGGCTACAATGCTTATGTAGAACATGACGAGATGGCAGTGATTTCCATGAGTCCAGAGCTCTTTTTTGAGCAAAATGACCGTGAATTAACGACTCGCCCAATGAAAGGAACAACCCAGCGGGGAGTGACTGACCAAGAAGACCTTGCCCAAGCTAGCTGGCTAGAACAGGATCCTAAAAATCGCTCTGAAAATATGATGATTGTGGATCTTTTGCGCAACGATATGAACCGTATTTCTGAGGGGGGGAGTGAGCACGTGGAGCGTCTGTGTCAGGTGGAGCAGTATTCAACTGTTTGGCAGATGACTTCGACCATCAAGAGTCAGTTGCGAGAGGATGTGGACCTAGTTGAAATCTTCCGTTCGCTCTTTCCATGTGGTTCCATAACGGGAGCACCGAAAATTGCGACCATGGAAATCATCAAGAACTTGGAGCCTCAACCCAGAGGAGTTTACTGCGGAACGATTGGTCTCTTGCTTCCAAATGGACGACGGATTTTCAATGTCGCCATTCGGACCATTCAACTGCATCAAGGGAAAGCCATCTATGGGGTTGGCGGAGGGATTACTTGGGATAGTACTTGGGAATCTGAATACCGAGAGGTTCATCAAAAGGCGGCTGTTCTCTATCGTAAACAAGCACGTTTCCAATTGATTACAACTGGGAAAATCAGCCAAAAACAACTGCTTTTTGAAGATCAACATCTGGAAAGACTGACAAAGGCGAGTCGATATTTTGCCTATCCTTTTGATCCAGAAAACCTGAGACAAAAGATAGAGAAAGAGTGCCAAGTTTGTGATGTTAATCAAGACTACCGCTTACGAGTTACCCTCAGCAAATCTGGAGAGATGAAACTCAGTCGCCAAATCTTAAGTCCCCTCAGTCCAAGTTTCTGCAAAGCCAAACTTTGTCTGCAAGAAGCAGATTTGAATCAATCCTTTACCTACTTTAAAACCACTCACAGACCACATTTAAGCCTAGGAGAGCAAGAGAAGATTTACCATAATGCAGCAGGAGAGCTATTGGAAACCTCTATTGGAAATCTGATCTTAAAAATTAATGGTAAACTCTATACACCACCTACCAGTCAAGGAATTTTGCCAGGAATCTATCGTCAGCATTTGCTAAAAACAGGACAGGTAGAGGAAAAAGTCTTGACTTTGGCAGACTTGAACCAAGCAGAAGCTGTCTATGGCTGTAACGCAGTGAGAGGATTGTATGAGTTGAGGATTGAATCTTAAGTTAGCAAACTTTGGAATAAAGAAAGTGATTAAATGAGAATAAATTCACGCAAACCTTTGCACAAAACAGACGATTTTGTTATACTATATCTGTAAGCATTTTCAATTAAAAAGGAGAAGACGATGAGTCAAAAGATTATTGGGATTGACCTTGGTGGAACATCTATCAAGTTCGCAATTTTAACTCAAGAGGGAGAAATCCAAGAAAAATGGTCTATCAAGACCAATATTTTGGATGAAGGAAGCCACATTGTAGATGATATGATTGAGTCTATTCAACATCGTTTGGACTTGCTTGGATTGTCAGCTACAGATTTCCGAGGGATTGGAATGGGTTCACCTGGTGTGGTTGACCGTGAAAAAGGGACTGTTATTGGTGCCTACAATTTGAACTGGAAAACCCTTCAACCGATTAAAGAAAAGATTGAAAAAGCATTGGGCATTCCATTCTTCATCGACAATGATGCCAACGTAGCTGCTCTTGGTGAGCGCTGGATGGGCGCTGGTGACAACCAACCAGACGTTGTCTTTATGACACTTGGTACAGGTGTTGGTGGCGGTATCGTGGCAGAAGGCAAATTGCTTCACGGTGTTGCTGGTGCTGCTGGTGAGCTTGGTCACATCACTGTTGACTTTGACCAACCAATCGCATGTACCTGTGGTAAAAAAGGCTGTCTTGAGACAGTTGCTTCAGCAACAGGGATTGTCAACTTGACTCGTCGTTATGCAGATGAATACGAAGGCGATGCAGCTTTGAAACGCTTGATTGATGACGGAGAAGAAGTAACTGCTAAAACTGTCTTTGACCTTACAAAAGAAGGGGACGACCTTGCCTTGATCGTTTACCGTAACTTCTCACGTTACTTGGGTATTGCGTGTGCTAATATTGGTTCAATCCTAAACCCATCAACAATTGTTATCGGTGGTGGTGTATCAGCTGCGGGAGAATTCCTTCTCCAAGGCGTGCAAAAGGTCTACGACGAAAATACCTTCCCACAAGTACGCACATCCACAAAATTAGCTCTCGCAACTCTAGGAAATGATGCTGGAGTTATCGGAGCAGCATCACTTGTATTGCAATAAGATCATAAAAGGAGGAAAAACACTACTTTAAAGCCAGTGATTTTCCTCCTTTCTTTTTTTATGCTATACTAGTTAGGACAATAAATGAGGTGAGAGTAAATGACAAAAGCAGATACGATTTTTAAAGAGAATATTGAACGAATCCTCAAAGATGGTGTCTTTTCTGAACAAGCACGTCCTAAGTACAAGGACGGGACCATTGCCAATTCCAAGTACGTAACGGGTTCCTTTGCCGAGTATGATTTATCTAAGGGAGAATTTCCCATCACAACCTTGCGCCCGATTGCGATCAAATCTGCTATCAAAGAAGTCCTTTGGATCTACCAAGATCAGTCTAATAGCCTAGAAGTGCTAAATAGCAAGTACAACGTCCACTACTGGAATGACTGGGAAGTGGGGGATACAGGAACCATAGGTGAGCGCTATGGGGCAGTTGTTAAGAAACACGACATCATCAATAAGATTCTCAAGCAGTTGGAAGCCAACCCTTGGAATCGTCGCAATATTATCTCTCTCTGGGATTACCAAGCTTTTGAAGAGACAGACGGCCTCCTTCCATGCGCCTTTCAGACCATGTTTGATGTCCGTCGCGTTGATGGGGAAATCTATCTAGATGCGACCTTGACTCAGCGTTCTAATGATATGTTGGTGGCCCACCACATTAACGCGATGCAGTACGTAGCTTTGCAGATGATGATTGCCAAGCATTTCGGCTGGAAGGTTGGGAAGTTCTTCTACTTTATCAACAACCTTCATATCTATGATAATCAGTTTGAACAAGCAGAGGAATTGCTCCGTCGTGAGCCGTCAGACTGCCAACCACGCTTGGTTTTAAATGTTCCTGATGGGACTAATTTCTTTGATATCAAAGCGGAAGACTTTGAGTTGGTCGACTACGATCCAGTTAAGCCGCAGCTGAAGTTTGATTTGGCTATTTAAAAAATAAAAAGAAGTTGAGAAATCTCAACTTCTTTTGTGCATTAATGTGATACGCGACGGCGAGCTGCTTTTTTGCGGTTTTCTTCGATGAAAGCTGCTTTTTGCTCTTCTGGCTCAATCACTTTCTTTTTAATTGCGTACACCGCACCTGCAACGGCAGCGACAGTTCCTGCGACACCTGTTACAAGACCTTTAGCGAATCCTTTAGCCATGAGTCTTCCTCCTTTATCTTCCCGAACAGTCAGGCTCCTCAAGAGGTAGCATTTTTCTGACTGACCTTTTTGTGATATAATAATAGTAACGAAAAAATGGAAATTTTTCAAGGAAAAAAGATGAAAACAAAAATAATTGTGATTGTTGGACCGACTGCTGTTGGGAAGACAGCCCTTGCTATTGAAGTGGCCAAGCGCTTTGGTGGAGAGGTGGTCAGTGGTGACAGTCAGCAAGTATACAGAGGGTTGGATATTGGGACGGCCAAGGCTAGCCCAGAGGAGCAAGCTGCTGTTCCTCATCATTTGATTGATGTCAGAGAGGTGACCGAGTCTTACTCGGCTTTTGATTTTGTTTCAGAAGCTAAGAAAGCTATTGAGGATATTCAAAACCGTGGCAAGCTAGCCATTATCGCTGGAGGCACAGGCCTTTATATCCAGAGCTTGCTTGAAGGCTATCATCTAGGTGGGGAAACACCTCATGAGGAGATATTAGCCTATCGAGCTAGTTTAGAGCCTTTATCAGATGAAGAATTAGCCAATCTTGTGGAGCAGGCAGGCCTTGAAATTCCCCAGTTTAACCGTCGTCGTGCCATGCGCGCCTTGGAAATTGTCCATTTTGGTCAGGATTTGGAAAATCAAGAGACCTTGTATCAACCGTTGATTATCTGCTTGGATGATGAACGCAGTCAACTCTATGAGCGTATCAACCATCGCGTGGACCTCATGTTTGAGGCTGGGCTTCTGGATGAGGCTAAGTGGCTTTTTGACCATTATCCAGATGTGCAGGCAGCCAAAGGCATTGGCTACAAGGAACTCTTTCCTTATTTCCGTGGGGAGCAGACTTTAGAGGAAGCAAGTGAGAGTCTCAAGCAGGCGACTCGTCGTTTTGCTAAGCGTCAGTTGACCTGGTTCCGTAATCGCATGCAGGTCACCTTTTATCAGATCGGAGAGTCTGGCGTGAAGGACCGCATTCTAAGTCAGATTGAGGAGTTTTTACATGATTGAAACAGAGAAAAAAGAGGAACGAGTCCTGCTAATTGGTGTTGAGCTACAAGGCATGGATAATTTTGACCTCTCCATGGAAGAGCTGGCCAGTCTGGCTAAGACTGCTGGAGCAGTCGTTGTAGATAGCTACAGGCAAAAACGTGAAAAGTATGACTCCAAGACTTTTGTCGGATCTGGTAAGTTGGAAGAAATTGCGCTCATGGTGGATGCTGAGGAAATTACTACTGTCATTGTCAACAACCGTCTGACACCACGGCAAAATGTCAATCTAGAGGAAGTTCTGGGTGTCAAGGTCATTGACCGTATGCAGTTGATTTTGGATATCTTTGCTATGCGGGCTCGAAGCCATGAAGGGAAACTCCAAGTCCACCTAGCCCAGCTCAAATATCTCTTGCCTCGCTTGGTTGGTCAGGGGATAATGCTCAGCCGTCAGGCAGGGGGAATTGGTTCCCGTGGTCCAGGTGAGAGTCAGTTGGAACTGA
Source organism: Streptococcus sp. CF10-1 (assembly GCF_024295825.1). GTDB lineage: Bacteria > Bacillota > Bacilli > Lactobacillales > Streptococcaceae > Streptococcus. Next base: position 97,355 of record NZ_JANCPQ010000001.1, read on the forward strand.
ACCGTCGTAGTGTTCGCAATCAAATCACAGATATCGAACGCCAGCTCAAGGTGGTAGAGAAAAATCGGGCGACAGTCAGAGAAAAACGCTTGGAGTCAAGCACCTTTAAGATTGGTTTGATTGGCTACACCAATGCTGGGAAATCAACTATCATGAACAGCTTAACCAGTAAGACCCAGTACGAAGCAGACGAGCTGTTTGCGACCCTGGATGCGACGACAAAGAGTATCCATCTTGGGGGCAATCTTCAGGTTACCTTGACTGATACGGTTGGTTTTATCCAGGATTTGCCAACTGAATTGGTGTCCAGTTTCAAGTCAACTTTGGAAGAAAGCAAGCATGTGGACCTTCTGGTGCATGTCATTGATGCCAGCAATCCTTATCACGAGGAGCATGAAAAAACGGTTCTGTCTATTATGAAAGACTTGGATATGGAGGATATTCCTCGCCTGACCCTTTATAATAAAGCGGATTTGGTGGAGGATTTCACGCCTACCCAAACGCCGTATGCCCTCATTTCTGCCAAGTCCGAGGATAGTCGTGAGCAGTTGCAAGCATTGTTTTTGGAGAAGATCAAGGAGATTTTTGAAGCCTTTACTCTACGGGTGCCTTTTTCTAAGTCCCACAAGATTCATGATTTGGAAAGTGTAGCGATTCTTGAAGATCGCGATTATCAAGATGATGGAGAAGTGATTACAGGCTACATTTCTGAGAAAAATAAATGGAGGTTAGAGGAATTTTATGACTGATATTAAAACGTTGGCTCTAAAGTATGGAGGTTATACAAGTCTGGATAAGGTCTATCTAGATCAGCTTCTAGCTAGCAAAACAGAGCAAGAGCAGTTGGCTCTCATCACCCCTCCACCGAGTGTCGTTAATGCCTACTTTGCAGAACTTTATCAGAAAAAGAGCCCTGAAGCTGCGACGGATTACTTTGCAGAACTCAGTCAGGAACTAAATCTCTACAATGTTGAACCAAGTTTCACCTTTGAAAATAAGCCTTTTATTCGTCTGAACCTGTCGGGTAAATCTTTTGGATTTTGCTATGAGAGTGAGGGACTGGGGCGGATCTTCTCTGAAAATGAAGAGGAAATCTCGGATGACTTGCTTTTTGAGATTGCGCAAATTTTCCCTCATCAACTCGTCTTTGAAGAATCTGGAAAGATTTACATGAAGGATGCTGGAGTTGAGGAAGTTGTTAGCGTGAAGAATCTCACAGCTTTGACTGATTTAGAAAGTTTAGCAGATGGTCGCAAACGTCTCAAGGGCTACAGCCAAGAGGATTTATTGCAAGAAGCTGTTGCTTTTTCTGGCAGTCGCTATTTCCGATCGGAAAATCGCACAGCCATGTTATATATTGATTAATTAGAAAGTATCGAATGGATATTCAATTTTTAGGAACAGGGGCTGGTCAGCCCTCTAAAGCCCGCAACGTTTCAAGTCTCGCATTGAAACTCTTGGACGAGATTAACGAAGTCTGGCTCTTTGACTGTGGAGAAGGAACGCAAAATCGCATTCTGGAAACTACAATCCGACCACGGAAGGTCAGCAAAATCTTTATCACTCACCTGCATGGAGACCATATCTTTGGCTTGCCAGGATTTCTCTCTAGCCGTGCTTTTCAAGCTAATGAGGAGCAGACAGATTTGGACATTTATGGACCACAAGGGATCAAGTCATTTGTCTTAACCAGCCTTCGTGTGTCCGGTTCTCGCCTGCCTTATCGCATTCATTTTCATGAGTTTGACCAAGATTCTCTAGGGAAAATCCTTGAGACCGATAAATTCACTGTGTATGCAGAGGAGCTGGACCACACTATTTTCTGCGTTGGTTATCGTGTCATGCAAAAGGACTTAGAAGGAACCTTGGATGCTGAAAAACTCAAAGCTGCGGGTGTTCCGTTCGGCCCGCTTTTTGGAAAAATCAAAAACGGTCAGGACGTTGTTCTTGAAGACGGTACTGAAATCATGGCAGCAGACTATATCTCAGCACCACGACCTGGTAAGATTATTACTATTCTGGGTGACACCCGAAAAACCAATGCCAGTGTGCGTCTGGCTGTCAACGCCGATGTCCTTGTCCACGAGTCGACTTATGGTAAGGGTGATGAGAAAATTGCCCGCAATCACGGTCACTCAACCAATATGCAGGCAGCACAAGTAGCAGCAGAAGCAGGTGCTAAGCGCCTCTTGCTCAATCATATCAGCGCCCGCTTCCTTTCAAAAGATATCAGCCAGCTCAAGAAAGATGCGGCCACTGTTTTTGGAAATGTCCATGTGGTTAAAGACTTGGAAGAAGTTGAGTTATAATGTTATAGTTCGTTGAGAGGGAAATAAGATGACTGTTGAAAATCGTTTATTGGATAAAGCAGATTGGTATTTTGAGAATGCATTAACCAACTACTTGCACAGCTATTCATTACAAAAAGAAGAGTTAACTCAAAAAGATGATCGGGAGATTTATCGTTGGGCTGCGAATCATATCGGTTTTTTCGTTACTTGGCTCATCCAGCATGATGCCAAAGAAATGATGTCTCCTGATGAAGAAACGGTATTCCAAAGTGTAAAAAACGAGCAAACTTTGGGTGTTGATTATCTTTTAGACTGGTGCGATGGTAAACTGGGAACAATGGATATCAAAAAGGATTTTCAGGATTTTGTAAATGACTATTATGAACATCAGTATATGGATGATTATTCCGAATTTGTAGTCAATGACTTGTATGACTTGCCTTTAGAATTTTTAGGTAGCTGGGAGGATTATCATCTGTTTGCTCCTGTCATTGATCAAGCCTATGCTCATTATTTAGCTGGAAAAAGATTTCATTAATTGACCAAAACTTTGAAAGGAATAGAGATGCGCACCATCATCATCACTGGGGCAAGCGGTGGCTTAGCCCAAGAAATGGTCAAACTCTTACCAAATGACCAACTCATCTTACTAGGTAGAAACAAGGAAAAACTAGCCCAGCTCTACGGAAATCATCCTAATGTGGAATGGTTTGAAATCGACATTACTGATGACTCAGCCCTAGAAGCTCTGGTAGCTGACCTCTATCTCCGTTATGGCAAGATTGATGTCTTGATTAACAACGCTGGTTACGGGATTTTTGAGGAATTTGACCAGATTTCTGATCAAGACATTCACCAGATGTTTGAGGTCAATACCTTTGCTCTGATGAATCTGTCTTGTCGTCTTGGAGCTCGTATGAAGGAGAGGGGAAAAGGGCATATCATCAATATCGTCAGCATGGCAGGATTGATTGCAACAGCTAAGTCTAGCCTATACTCAGCGACCAAGTTTGCAACTATTGGATTTTCAAATGCTCTGCGTCTTGAACTGATGCCCTATGGTGTCTATGTAACGACGGTTAATCCAGGACCGATTCGTACAGGGTTTTTCGACCAGGCAGATCCAGATGGGAGCTACCTCAAGTCTGTTGACCGATTTCTCTTAGAACCAGATGCGGTTGCTAGAAAGATTGTCAAAATCACAGGAAAGAATAAACGAGAACTTAATCTTCCTTTTTTGCTCAATTTAGCTCACAAATTTTATACCCTCTTTCCCAAGTTAGCCGATAAGTTGGCAGGGGAGACTTTTAATTATAAATAAAAAAAGTTCCTTTTGTAAGGAACTTTTTATGATATTTTACTGAGTGACAAGAAATGTTTGTTTTTTGTTCTAAATCTACATTCACTTTTTTCGAATCTTCTACAAATTTTAGAAAAAACAATCAAAAATATGATTTTTTGTGTTTAGGGTATTGAAATTTCCTATATTATTTTATAAAATAAGGGTAAAAGGCTATGAAAAAGTAATACGCTTACAAGGAAATGGAAGCGGTTACTAAAGGAGGATTTTATGGAAAAAGGCCATTGGAATCGTAAAAGAGTCTACAGCATTCGTAAGTTTGCCGTAGGCGCTTGCTCTGTCATGATTGGAACTTGTGCGGTTCTATTTGGAGGAAGTGTTGTTGGAGAATCACCAGTTTTCGCCGATGAAACTCCTATCGCTCACACTGTGGAACAAGCAAAAGAGGAAAGTCCGGCAGTGGAGGAAAAAGAAGATCAAACTGTAGCAGAGCACAAGGATGTTGCAAGTGTCGATCAAAGTCAAGCTGCTCCAATTGAAGCAAGCAAACCAGATAAGAAAGAAGATGAACCTGTAGCTCCAAAAGAGGAGAAAGCGTCAGTAAAACCTGAAGAAACAGCTCCAAAGGTAGAATCTCAAGCTTCAAGTCAAGAAAAGCCTGTCAAGGAGGATTTGAAAGCTACGACAAATGAAGAAGTGAATCAAATGATTGAAGATAGGAAAGTGAATTTTAATCAAAATTGGCACTTTAAACTCAATGCGAATCCTAAAGAAGCTGTGAAATCAGATGCCGATGTATCAACATGGCAAAAATTAGATCTTCCACATGACTGGAGTATCTTTAATGATTTTGACCATCAGTCACCTGCTCAAAACGAGGGTGGACAGCTCAATGGTGGTGAAGCTTGGTATCGCAAGACCTTTAAACTTGATGAAAAAGATCTCAAGAAAAATGTTCGAGTGACCTTTGATGGTGTCTACATGGACTCTCAAGTCTATGTCAATGGCCAGTTAGTGGGACATTATCCAAATGGTTATAACCAGTTCTCATACGATATTACTAAATACCTTCACAAAGATGGCCGTGAGAATGTGATTGCTGTCCATGCTGTCAACAAACAACCAAGTAGCCGTTGGTATTCAGGTAGCGGTATCTACCGTGATGTGACCTTGCAAATGACAGATAAAGTTCATGTTGAGAAGAATGGGACAACCATCTTAACACCAAAGCTAGAACAACAGCAACATGGCAAGGTTGAAACGTATGTGACCAGCAAAATCGTCAATACAGACGATAAAGACCATGAACTTGTAGCAGAGTATCAAATCGTTGAACGTGGTGGTCAGGCTGTAACAGGCTTGGTTCGTACAGCGAGCCGTACCTTGAAAGCACATGAATCAACAAGCCTTGATGCGATTTTAGAAGTTGAACAACCAAAACTCTGGACCGTTTTAAATGACAAACCTGCCTTGTACGAATTGATTACGCGTGTTTACCGTGACGGTCAATTGGTTGATGCTAAGAAAGATTTGTTTGGTTACCGTTACTATCACTGGACTCCAAATGAAGGTTTCTCTTTGAATGGTGAACGCATTAAATTCCATGGTGTTTCCTTGCACCATGACCATGGAGCGCTTGGAGCAGAAGAAAACTATAAGGCAGAATACCGTCGTCTCAAACAAATGAAGGAGATGGGCGTTAACGCCATCCGTACAACTCATAACCCTGCAAGTCCACAGACCTTGCAAATCGCAGCAGAACTTGGTTTGCTTGTTCAGGAAGAGGCCTTTGATACTTGGTATGGTGGCAAGAAACCTTATGATTACGGACGTTTCTTTGAAAAAGATGCCACTCACCCAGAAGCTAGAAAAGGTGAAAAATGGTCTGACTATGATCTTCGTACCATGGTCGAAAGAGATAAAAACAACCCAGCTGTCTTCATGTGGTCTATCGGAAACGAAATCGGTGAAGCCAATGGTAATGCTCACTCTCTTGCAACGGTTAAACGCTTAGTAAAAGTGATTAAAGATGTTGATACTACACGTTATGTTACCATGGGAGCAGATAAGTTCCGTTTTGGTGATGGTAGCGGTGATCATGAGAAAATTGCTAATGAACTGGATGCAGTTGGTTTCAACTATTCAGAAGACAACTACAAGAAACTTCGTGCGAAACATCCAAACTGGTTGATTTATGGTTCAGAAACATCTTCAGCAACCCGTACACGTGGTAGCTATTATCGTCCTGAACAAGAATTGGTACATAGCAACCAAGCTTATCGTAACTATGAACAGTCAGATTATGGAAATGATCGTGTGGGTTGGGGTAAAACGGCAACCGCTTCATGGACCTTTGACCGTGACAACGCTGGCTATGCTGGACAGTTTATCTGGACAGGTACGGACTATATCGGTGAGCCTACACCATGGCACAACCAAAACCAAACTCCCGTTAAGAGCTCTTACTTTGGTATCGTAGATACAGCCGGTATTCCAAAAAATGACTTTTATCTCTACCAAAGCCAATGGGTTTCTGCCAAGAAGAAACCGATGGTACATCTTCTTCCTCACTGGAACTGGGAAAACAAAGAATTAGCAGACAAAGTTGCTGACTCAGAAGGTAAGATCCCAGTTCGTGCCTACTCAAACGCTGCAAGCGTTGAATTATTCTTGAACGGTCAATCTCTTGGAGTTAAAAAGTTCAACAAAAAACAAACCAGTGATGGCCGTACCTACCAAGAAGGTGCCAATGCTAAGGAACTCTATCTTGAGTGGAAGGTTGCGTACCAACCAGGTACTTTGGAAGCTGTAGCTCGCGATGAAGCTGGAAAAGAAATTGCACGTGATAAGATCACGACTGCAGGCCAACCAGCAGGTGTTCGCCTCGTCAAGGAAGAACATGCAATCGCAGCAGATGGAAAAGACTTGACCTACATCTACTACGAAATCGTAGACAGTGAAGGAAATGTGGTACCAACTGCCAATAATTTGGTTCGCTTCCAACTGCATGGACAAGGTCAACTGGTCGGTGTCGATAATGGGGAACAAGCCAGTCGTGAACGCTACAAGGCGCAACCAGACGGTTCTTGGATCCGTAGAGCCTTTAACGGTAAAGGGGTTGCCATTGTCAAATCAACTGAACAAGCAGGTAAATTCACACTAACAGCTCATTCAGATCTCTTGAAATCTGGTCAAGTAACTGTCTTTACTGGTAAAAAAGAAGACCAAGAAAAGACCGTTCTCGGGACAGAAGTACCAAAAGTACGTACTGTTATTGAGAAAGAGCCAAAAATGCCGAAGACCGTCAGTTTTATCTACAGTGATGGCAGTCGTGAAAAACGTCCAGTAACTTGGTCTTCAGTTGATGTGAGCCAAGCAGGAGTTGTGACTGTTAAAGGTATGGCAGACGGACGCGAAGTTGAGGCCCGTGTCGAAATTCTAGCAATCGCAAATGAGCTTCCAACTGTTAAGCGTGTTGCTCCAGGAACAGACTTGAGTGCTGTTGACAAATATGTTTCTATCGCTGTAACGGATGGAAGCGTTCAAGAATACGAAGTTGATAAGTGGGAGATTGCGGAAACAGATAAAGCTAAACTGTCAGTTGCAGGATCACGTATACAAATGACTGGCCAGCTGGGTGGTGAGACTATTCACGCTACCCTTGTAGTAGAAGAAGGCAATCCTGCAGCACCTGTAGTGCCAACTGTAACGGTTGGTGGTGAAGCTGTCACAGGACTTACTAGCCAAAAACCAATGCAATACCGTACTCTTGCTTATGGAGCTGAGTTGCCTAAAGTCACAGCAAGTTCCGAAAATGCAGCTGTTACAGTAGTGCAAGCAAGCGCAGCAAACGGCATGCGTGCAAGCATCTTTGTTCAACCAAATGATGGTGGCCCTTTCCAAATGTATGCTATTCAATTCCTCGAAGAATCGCCAAAAATTGACCATTTGAGCCTACAAGTGGAGAAAGCTGATAGCCTCAAAGAAGACCAAACAGTCAAATTATCTGTCCTTGCTCACTATCAAGACGGAACACAAGCAGTTTTACCAGCAGATAAGGTGAACTTCTCTACAAGTGGTGAAGGGGAAGTCGCAGTTCGTAAAGGAATGCTTGAGTTGCATAAGCCAGGAACAGTCACTCTCAAAGCAGAATATGAGGGGGCTACAGGTCAAATCGGTCTCACGATCCAGGCCAATACTGAGAAAAAAGTAGTCCAATCTATCCGTCCAGTAAATGTAGTCACAGACTTGCATCAAGAACCAAGCCTTCCAGCAACAGTAACGGTTGAGTATGACAAAGGTTTCCCTAAAGCCCACAAAGTCACTTGGCAAGCCATTCCAAAAGAAAAACTCGACCACTATCAAACCTTTGAAGTTCTAGGTAAAGTTGAAGGTCTTGACCTTGAGGCGCGTGCTAAAGTATCTGTAGAAGGCATCGTTTCAGTTGAAGAAGTTAGTGTGACAACACCAATCGCAGAAGCACCACAATTACCAGAAAGCGTTCGTACCTACGATTCAAATGGCCACGTTTCATCAGCTAAGGTTACTTGGGATGCGATTCGTCCAGACCAATACGCCAAGGAAGGTGTCTTTACAGTTAATGGTCGCCTAGAAGGTACGCAATTAACAACGAAACTTCATGTTCGCGTATCTGCTCAAACTGAGAAGGGAGCAAATATTTCTGACCAATGGACCGGTTCAGAATTGCCACTTGCCTTTGCTTCAGACTCAAATCCAACTGATCCCGTTTCAAACGTCAACGATAAATTGATTTCCTTTAATGACCGCCCAGCTAACCGTTGGACAAACTGGAACCGTACTAATCCAGAAGCTTCAGTTGGTGTCCTATTCGGAGATTCAGGTATTTTGAGCAAACGTTCAGTTGATAATCTAAGTGTCGGATTCCACGAAGACCACGGAGTTGGTGTACCGAAGTCTTATGTGATTGAGTATTATGTCGGTAAGACCGTTCCAACAGCCCCTAAAAACCCTAGCTTTGTAGGTGAGGAAAACCATGCCTTTAACGATCCTGCAAACTGGAAAGAGGTAAGCAATCTCAAAGCACCAGCTCAATTAAAAGCTGGAGAAATGAATCATTTCAGCTTTGATAAAGTTGAGACCTATGCGGTTCGCATTCGTATGGTTCGACTTGATAGCAAGAAAGGAACATCTATCACAGAGGTACAAATCTTTGCGAAACAAGTTGCGGCAGCCAAACAAGGACAAACAAGAATCCAAGTTGACGGTAAAGACTTAGCAAACTTCAATCCTGATTTGACAGACTACTATCTTGAGTCTGTAGATGGCAAAGTTCCTGCAGTAACAGCAAGTGTTAGCAACAATGGTCTTGCTACCGTTGTTCCGAGCGTTCGCGAAGGTGAGCCAGTTCGTGTTATCGCTAAGGCTGAAAATGGTGATATCTTAGGAGAATACCGTCTGCACTTCACAAGCAATAAAGATTTGCTCTCTCGTAAACCAGTTGCAGCTGTCAAACAAGCTCGCTTGGTACAAGTAGGACAACCGCTTGAATTGCCAACTAAGGTTCCGGTTTACTTCACAGGTAAAGATGGTTATGAAACAAAAGACTTAGCAGTTGAATGGGAAGAAGTTCCAGCAGAAAAGCTGACAAAAGCAGGTCAATTTACCGTTCGAGGCCATGTCCTTGGTAGTGATCTTGTTGCTGAGTTCACTGTACGAGTGACAGACAAACTAGGCGAAGCTCTCTCAAATAACCCAGAGTATGATGAAAATAGTAACCAGGCCTTTGCTTCTGCAACTAATGATATTGATCCAAGTTCACATGACCGTGTAGACTATATCAATGATGGAGATCACAATGAAAATCGTCGTTGGACAAACTGGTCTCCAACACCATCTTCTAATCCAGAAGTATCAGCAGGTGTGATTTTCCGTGAAAATGGTAAGATTGTAGAACGGACTGTTGCGCAAGCCAAACTTCACTTCTTTGCAGATAGTGGTACGGATGTACCATCTAAACTCGTTTTGGAACGCTATATTGGCCCAGATTTTGAAGTGCCTACCTACTATTCTAACTACCAAGCCTACGATGCAGCCCATCCATTCAACAATCCAGAAAATTGGGAAGCTGTTCCTTATCGTGCGGATAAAGACATCGCAGCTGGTGATGAAATCAACGTAACATTTAAAGCCGTGAAAGCCAAAGCCATGAGATGGCGTATGGAGCGTAAAGCAGACAAGAGCGGTGTTGCGATGATTGAGATGACCTTCCTTGCACCGAGTGAATTGCCTCAAGAAAGTACCCAATCAAAAATTCTTGTAGATGGGAAAGAGCTTCCTGACTTCGCTGAAGATCGTCAAGACTACCAAATTACCTATAAAGGTCAACGTCCAAAAGTTTCAGTCGAAGAAAGCAATCAAGTAGCTTCAACAGTTGTAGATAGCGGAGACGATAGCCTTCCAGTACTTGTTCGCCTTGTTTCAGAAAGTGGAAAACAAGTCAAGGAATACCGTATCCAGTTGACTAAGGAAAAACCAGTTTCTGAGAAGACTGTTGCTGCTGTGCAAGAAGAACTTCCAAAACTCGAATTTGTTGAAAAAGATTTGGCCTACAAGACAGTTGAGAAAAAAGATTCAACACTGTATCTAGGTGAAACTCGTGTAGAACAAGAAGGAAAAGTTGGTAAAGAACGGATCTTCACAGCGATTAATCCTGATGGAAGTAAGGAAGAAAAACTTCGTGAAGTGGTAGAGGATCCGACAGACCGCATCGTCTTGGTTGGAACGAAATTAGGAACCTCCCTTCCAGAAGATGAAGTGAAGAACCTTGTCCTTAACAGACCAGAACTTGTAATCAAAGAAGAAACAATTGATTTCAAGGTTCAGGAGCGTAAGTCTGATAAGTTGTACCTAGGTGAAACTCGTGTTCTCCAAGAAGGTCAAAAGGGTATCCGTGTTCACTTGATCGAGGTTGAAAATGGTAAGCGGACTGAAAAAGAGAGCTATGATAAAGTTATAGCTCAGGATCGCATCGTAGAAGTTGGAACGAAACCAGGAACCTCCCTTCCAGAGGATGAAGTGAAGAACCTTGTCCTTAACAGACCAGAACTTGTAATCGAAGAAGAAACAATTGACTTCAAGGTTCAGGAACAAAAGAACGATAAGCTTCCAGCAGGTCAAACCCGTGTTCTCCAAGAAGGTCAAAAAGGTATCCGTGTTCACTTGATTGAAGTTGAAAATGGCAAACGAACTGAAAAAGAAAGCTATGATAAAGTCATGGCTCAGGATCGCATCGTAGAAGTAGGTACGGCTGGTGAAACAACTAAACCAGTACCTCAAGAATCTACAAAACCACAAGTATCAGAAAAAGCAGATACAAAACAAAACACTTCAAGTGCAGCTGGTCCGGTTCAAAAAGAGCAGTTACCAAATACAGGAAGTGCAGAAGGTCAAGCAGCCCTAGCAGCAGGCTTAGCTCTTCTTGGTTTGAGTGCAGGACTAGTAGCCACTAAAGGCAAAAAAGAGGATTAGATATTTTTGATACCTTATTTGCCATTTAAGACCTGAGAGAAACTCTCGTCTCAGATAAAAAGTCCTTAGAATACAAGTTTCTAAGGACTTTTCTTTGTGTAAAATCGTATAATTTTACTGTCTGTGTAATTTTGGAGAGAAAGCAAGAATCCCTAGAAGGCATTTTCTAGAGATTCCATTATTGTTTCAGTAAGAACAATTCAACAATCATTGCTATATAGATGATTAAGGTAAGGAGAAAACCGGCTCTCCAGAAGAATTTGATGAATTTAGGGTAATAAAAACTTCGTTTTTTGACAAGGAAAAAGATTACAAGGAGGATTGCTAGGAGAGAAAGTGCGACACCAAGTCGCGGTAGAAAGTTGTGGGTAAAAGCTTTAGCAGTAATCAGATAGTACTCGAATACCAACAGTGGAAAAGCTAGATCCGCGAAATTAAATCCTATTTTCCTAAGTCCGAAAAGCTTGGTGACAATAAAGCAAACCACCAAGGTTAATATCAATAATAAAATAGATGCTATTTTCATTAAAATCATACCCATATTGTATCATAAAAAAACGCTAAAGGAAATGAGAAACAAGGGAATTTGTTGGAAAGTCAGGCTTTTGAGATTGTAGGTGTTTTTTGTTATAATGAAAGTTATGAAATCTTATAATACCTTGAATGATTATTATCGAAAACTTTTCGGAGAAAAGACTTTCAAAGTTCCCATTGATGCGGGATTTGACTGTCCAAATCGGGATGGAACTGTAGCCCATGGTGGTTGTACTTTTTGTACGGTTTCAGGTTCTGGAGATGCCATCGTGGCACCGGATGCCCCTATCCGTGAGCAATTTTATAAGGAAATTGACTTTATGCACCGCAAATGGCCAGATGTTCAGAAGTACTTGGTTTATTTTCAAAATTTTACCAACACCCATGAAAAGGTGGAAGTGATTCGGGAGCGATATGAGCAGGCTATCAACGAGCCAGGTGTAGTAGGAATCAATATCGGAACACGCCCAGACTGTTTACCCGACGAAACCATCGAGTATTTGGCTGAGTTATCGGAGCGTATGCATGTGACGGTAGAATTGGGCTTACAGACTACTTTTGAAGCAACCTCTGACCTTATTAACCGTGCCCATTCTTATGAATTGTATGTTGAAACTGTAAAACGCTTGAGAAAATATCCCAAGATTGAAATTGTTTCCCATTTGATTAACGGTCTTCCTGGGGAAACCCATGAGATGATGGTTGAAAATGTTCGTCGCTGTGTCACGGATAATGATATTCAAGGAATTAAGTTGCACTTGCTTCACCTCATGACCAATACACGGATGCAGCGAGATTACCACGAAGGACGCTTGCAACTGATGAGTCAGGACGAGTATGTCAAGGTCATTTGTGACCAACTGGAAATCATACCCAAGCATATCGTCATTCATCGAATCACAGGAGATGCACCGAGAGATATGTTGATTGGTCCCATGTGGAGCCTCAAAAAATGGGAAGTGCTAAATGCTATTGAAACTGAAATGAGACGCCGCGGAAGTGTGCAAGGATGCAAGACTGTAAAACAGGAGTTTTAAAATGAAAAGACCACTTGAGATGGCGCATGATTTTTTGGCGGAAGTTGTGACAAAAGAGGATATCGTAGTGGATGCGACCATGGGTAATGGACATGATACCCTTTTTCTAGCCAAGCTAGCCAAGCAAGTCTATGCCTTTGATATCCAGGAGCAGGCTTTGGAGAAGACGCAAGAGCGTTTGGATCAGGCTGGAATGACAAATACCCAGTTAATCTTGCAAGGTCATGAGACGCTTGATCAATTTGTGACAGAAGCTAAGGCAGGGATTTTTAATCTTGGTTATTTACCTTCTGCTGACAAATCCGTCATCACCCAACCTCAGACTACTATCGAAGCCTTAGAAAAGCTGTGTCATTTGCTTGTCAAAGGGGGGCGGATTGCTATCATGATCTACTATGGTCATGAGGGAGGAGATACTGAGAGGGATGCTGTATTGGAGTTTGTTAGCCAGTTGAACCAACAAGAGTATACAGCTGCCATTTATCGGACTCTCAACCAAGTTAACAATCCACCGTTTTTAGTTATGATTGAAAAATTAGAAAGGTATAGACATGGATAAACAATACCTTCGTGAGAAGCTTGAGGCAATGCGCCAAAATTTTGTCGAGTCAACGCATCACGAGCGAGCAGTCGGGGTGCTCGACGAAGCACATATGAGCAAGAAAATGCTTAAAATTAAGAAAAAATTAGTGGCTCTTGAAATGGAACGATGCCAGAAAAAAATTGAGCACAAAGACTGTTCTAAGATTGATCAGAAAATCCAAGAGCAAAAGGAGATTTTTGAATCTTGTTGTAAAAAAGATTAAGGAGGAATTGTGTGGAATTACTCATTTACTTGATTCTATTTTTATTTGTCTTAATCATTTCAACCACGACCAATAAACTTCTGCCTTTTTTGCCCCTTCCTCTTGTGCAAATCCTTTTGGGGATTGGGATTGGCTTATTTGTTCCAGATGCGGACTTTCATCTCAATACAGAGCTGTTTCTGGCCATGGTTATTGGTCCCTTACTTTTCCGGGAGGCGGAAGAAGCGGATATTACGTCCATTTTGAAGCATTGGCGGATTGTCGTCTTTCTGATCTTTCCTGTGATTTTTATCTCGACCTTAAGCTTAGGAGGTATGGCTCACTTCCTTTGGATGACTCTTCCTTTGGCTGCCTGTTTAGCAGTTGGAGCGGCACTTGGGCCAACAGATTTGGTTGCCTTCGCATCTCTTTCTGAACGTTTTCGTTTTCCCAAACGGGTTTCTAATATCCTAAAAGGAGAAGGACTCTTAAATGACGCTTCTGGTTTGGTTGCCTTTCAGATGGCTCTTGCTGCTTGGACAACAGGAACGTTTTCTCTCAGCCAAGCTGGGACTTCCCTAGCACTTTCTATCCTTGGTGGTTTTGTAGTCGGTTTTGTGACGGCTATGGTCAATCGTTTCTTGCATACCTTTTTACTGAGTGTGCGAGCGATAGATATAGCTAGTGAACTATTGCTAGAGCTAAGTTTGCCACTCATGACTTTTTTTATCGCAGAAGAGTTTCATGTTTCAGGGATTATCGCAGTAGTGGTTGCAGGTATTTTGAAGGCCAGTCGCTTTAAGAAAATTACGCTCCTTGAGGCTCAAGTTGACACCGTGACGGAGACCGTCTGGCATACCGTGACCTTTATGCTAAATGGATCAGTCTTTGTTCTCTTGGGAATGGAGTTAGAGTTGATAGCGGAGCCAATTTTGTCTAATTCTCTCTACAATCCCCTTCTTTTACTGATTTCAGTTGTCGCTCTGACCTTCTTGCTTTTTGCGATCCGCTTTGTCATGATTGCTGGTTTTTACTTTGTAAGGACGCGTCGACTTAAGAAAAAGATTCATAAGTACATGAAAGATATGCTTCTTTTGACCTTCTCTGGTGTCAAAGGGACAGTATCTATCGCGACCATTCTTCTCATACCAAGTCATTTAGAGCAGGAATATCCTTTGTTGCTCTTCCTAGTAGCAGGCGTTACATTGTTAAGTTTTTTAACGGGTTTACTGGTTCTCCCTCACTTATCTGAGGAACAAGAGGAAAGCAAGGATCATTTGATGCATATTGCGATTCTAAATGATGTGGCTGCAGAATTAGAAAAAGAACTGGACCATCACAAGAATAAACTTCCTCTTTATGCAGCTATTGATAATTACCATGGTCGGATTGAAAATCTCATCCTTAGTCAGGAAAATAAAAGAGTCCAAGAGGACTGGGAGTCTCTCAAGCTTCTTATCTTGAGTATTGAGAGTGACGGTTTGGAGCAAGCCTACGAAGAAAATAGAATCAGCGAGCGTGGCTATCGAGTTTACCAACGTTACCTAAAAAACATGGAGCAGAGTATCAATCGGAATTTCGCTTCTAGAGTGACTTATTATTTCCTAGTTTCCTTACGGATACTGCGCTTTCTACTCCATGAAATGTTTACCTTTGGCAAAACTTTCCGTAGTTGGATGAACGAAGAATCTCATAAACTACTAGCAGTTGACTATGATCAGATTTCAGAGTTGTATTTGGAAAATACAGAGCTGATTATCGAGAGTTTGGAAAACCTCAAAGGGGTTTACAAGAGTTCTCTGATTAGTTTTATGCAAGAGTCTCGTCTACGCGAGACGGCCATTATCGGAAGTGGTGCCTTTGTTGAGCGGGTTATCAATCGCATCAAGCCAAACAATATCGATGAAATGCTACGAGGCTACTATCTCGAACGTAAGGCAATCTTTGAATACGAAGAAGCTAAACTGATAACAGCCAAGTATGCTAAAAAACTACGCCAAAATGTGAATAATTTAGAGAATTATTCTCTGAAAGAGGCTGCAAATACCTTGCCTTATGATATGCTAGATTTAATCAGAAGAACTTAGATGATGAAGAAAATGACGGAGGATGGAACATGAAAAAGTGGTGGAAAGAGCTGATGGACAGGCCCTTATTGAAAGCTTTTTTGCATTATTATCAAGCATCTGATAGTGAGTTGACCAGTGTTGCGGTTGCCTACTATTGGTTGATTTCGATTTTTCCTTTGCTAATGATAATGGTCAATATTTTGCCTTATTTTCAGATTCCAGTCTCAAATTTCTTACTGACGATCAAGGAATTTTTGCCCGATACGGTGTATGATGTGGTCGCCAAGATTGTCCGAGAAGTTCTGACCCAACCATCAACTGGTTTGTTGAGTTTTGCCGTTTTATCTGCACTCTGGACCTTTTCGAAATCAATGGATTTCCTTCAAAAAGCTTTTAACAAAGCCTATGGGGTGACCAAGAGTCGAGGAATTATCTCCCATCAGTTGATGAGTTTGCTTGTTAGCCTCGGCTTGCAGATTCTTTTTGCCCTAGCCTTGTTTTTGAGTATGTTTGGTCGTATGTTGCTTAACCTCCTCAAAACTTACTGGCAATCAGACAGTCCGCTATTCTCTTACCTGCAAGATTTTACAGGTCCTCTGGTCTATGCCTTGATCTTTGCCATTCTAGTCATGATTTACTATTTCCTTCCAAAAGTAAAAACACCACGAATCCGCTATGTTTTACCAGGAAGTATCTTTGTCTTGCTAACTCTTATCGGTTTATTGAATATCTTTTCTGTTTATTTTAATAACTATATCAATCACCTAGTGGATGTCCGATTTTTCAGTTCCATCATCGTTGTAGTCATGATGTTCTGGTTTATTCTTATTGCTAAGATTTTGATTATCGGAGCAGTTATCAATGCCAGTGTTCAGAGCTTGAAAGATCCAACCTTTAAAATAAACTAACTAATAAAGTTATCCATTATAAAACGCATAGAATCAAATCTGATTCTATGCGTTTTTTGCTTATGAAAATTAATAGATAAACATGGCGTCACCGAAACTGAAAAAGCGGTAGTGTTCTTGGATGGCATGGTGATAGGCATCTAGGACTAAGTCACGGCCTGCAAAGGCAGAAACCAACATGACGAGAGTTGATTTTGGCAGATGGAAGTTGGTTGAAAAGGCATCCACGACCTTCCATTCGTAACCAGGTTTGATAAAGATATTGGTCCAGCCAGAATCAGCCTGGATTTGCCCATCAAACTTGGAACCAATAGTCTCTAACGTGCGGATAGAGGTGGTTCCGACAGCAATGACGCGGCCACCATTTTGCTTGACAGAGCGAAGGGTGGCAGCTGCTTCCTCAGAAAGTTGATAGAATTCTGAGTGCATTTCATGCTCGTCCAGATTGTCCACAGAAACAGGTCTAAAGGTTCCGAGTCCGACATGGAGGGTCAGATAAACCAGATGGACACCCTTGGCTTGGATTTCTGCTAGCAGTTCTTTGGTGAAGTGGAGGCCAGCAGTTGGTGCAGCAGCAGAGCCACTTTCTTTAGCGTAGACCGTTTGATAACGTTCACGGTCATCCAGTTTTTCATGGATGTAGGGCGGTAGTGGCATTTCACCTAGACTTTCCAAGACTTCTAGAAAAATTCCTTGGTATTCGAAGCGGACAATGCGGCCTCCGTGGGTCAATTCTTCCGTGACGACAGCGCTGAGGCGACCATCACCAAAGTTGACACGAGTCCCGACCTTGAGGCGTTTGGCAGGTTTGGCGAGAACCTCCCACTCATCTCCACTGGTATTTTTGAGTAGGAGAAGCTCCACATGGCCTCCAGTTTCTTCCTTTTGGCCATAGAGGCGGGCAGGGAGAACACGGGTGTCATTCATAACAAGAGCATCACCGGGTTCTAGCATATCGATAATAGAGTGGAAGTGTTTATCCTGCATTTCTCCCGTCTCACGATTAACGATAAGGAGTTTAGACGCATCCCGTTTTTCAAGTGGCGTTTGGGCAATCAATTCCTCAGGTAAGTGGAAATCAAAATCAGCTGTATTCATTTTTTTCATCATTCTTTCTAAGTTCTAATCTTATCCATTATAACACGTTTCAAGTTTAGGCGCTCTTTTTTTAGAAATTAAATCGTTTTCACTTGACAAAAATTGGTCTATACCATATAATAAATATAGATTAAAACGGAGGATGAAAAGATGAAAGTTATTAAAGTTGAAAATCAAGTTGAAGGTGGAAAAGTTGCTTTTGAGATTTTGAAGGAAAAATTGGCCAATGGTGCTCAAACATTAGGACTTGCGACAGGGAGCAGTCCACTTGAGTTTTACAAGGAAATCGTTGAGAGTGACCTTGATTTTTCAAATCTAACCAGTGTAAACCTTGATGAGTATGTAGGACTTGACGGAGACAATCCTCAGTCTTACCGCCACTTTATGCAAGAACACTTATTCAACCAAAAACCATTTAAAGAAAGTTTCTTGCCTCGTGGGATTAAGGACAATGCTGAAGCTGAAGTAGAACGCTACAACCAAATTTTGGTTGACCATCCAGTTGATTTTCAAATCTTGGGAATCGGTCGCAATGGACATATCGGATTTAATGAGCCAGGAACTGCCTTTGATAGCCAGACACACCTTGTAGACCTAGACCAGTCTACAATTGAAGCCAATGCTCGCTTCTTTGACAAGATTGAAGACGTTCCAACTCAAGCCATCTCAATGGGGATTAAAAACATCTTGGATGCAAAGTCAATTATTCTCTTTGCTTATGGTGAGTCGAAAGCAGAGGCCATTGCTGGAACAGTATCAGGCCCAGTGACTGAGAATCTCCCAGCAAGTAGCCTACAAAACCACCCTGACGTGACCATCATTGCAGATGCTGAAGCGCTCAGCTTGCTTGAAAAGTAAAATGACAAGAACAACTTGCTCTTTGGAGTGAGTGGCTTTTTACTTCAATTGTTCACTATCCTGTTAAAGTGGTATAATATAGCTATACGAGGAGGATCGATTTTGATTTATATAATTGGTTTTATTTGTTTTTTACTTTTAATGTTACTATTTAGTCGCTTAATTCAGCAATCAAAGAACCCTTCGGGCTTTCTAGGAAAACGAATGATGAAATTGTGGAATAGAGCCTACCTCCCCATGTTTGTATGGGCAATTCGTCATCTGGATAGGACATTTTACCCTGTAATCTTAGATGTGGGAGTTGGAAATGGTCGTTCAACCATCCTACTGAAAGAAACTTTTCCGCAAAGTACCATAACTGGAATCGATATTTCAGATACTGCAATAGCTCAAGCCAAACAGATAGAGATGACTAATCTAAATTTTGAACGAAGAGACGTTAGGGAGACAGGCTTTTCTGATGAAAGTGTTGATTTAATCACAGCTTTTCAAACTCATTTTCATTGGCAGGATCTAGAGGCTTCTTTTATGGAACTTCGAAGAATACTCAAATCAGACGGGATGCTCTTACTGGCTTGTGAATATAACAAGTTGTCTTACTTTTTACCAGAGGTTCAAAGCGAAGAAGCATTTAGACGATTCTTGTTGTCAGTAGGATTTGAGCTCGTAACTAGTCAAAGCAAGGGATCATGGATCCTTTATAAAATTGTTAAACATTAATGGAGGTACAATCATGAAACAATTATTTTTATGTTCATACTTTGCTGGTGTCAAAAAGCTTTTTAGCGATTATGCAAAGGAAAAGAATCTAGAAAACAAGGTTTTATTTATTCCTACCGCTGGGAACAAAGAGGATTATACTGCCTATATCGATGAGGCTCAGCAAACATTCAAAGATTTAGGATTTGAGATAGAGGTTCTAGATATTGCTTCTTGTGATCGAGAAACTGCACAGGCAAAGATTTTCCAAAGCAAAATTCTTTATATCTCTGGCGGGAATACCTTTTATTTATTGCAAGAATTAAAGAAAAAGCAACTCCTATCTCTCATCAAAGAGCAAATAAGAGATGGGTTGGTCTATGTGGGAGAATCAGCAGGGGCTATCATTACAGCCAAGGATATTGACTACAATAAACTCATGGACGACAAGACGGTAGCGACAGAGTTATCTGATACAGCGGGATTGGATGAAGTGGATTTTTACATCCTTCCACATTATGGTGAGGAACCTTTTACTGATAGTAGCAAAAAGACCTTTGAAATGTATAAAAAGCAGCTTGAATTGCTACCGCTTCATAACCACCAAGCAATTACCGTTAACGATGAGCAAATAGATATCTTGACAATAGAATAAAAGCGTGGTTGGAAGAACATTAATATTTTACCACTAAAACGATTAGAGGTTGACAACTCACTTAGAGAAAATCTACCATGGATAGATTAATTTTATGAATTCAAGAAGGGAAAAGTTATGAAAATAAAAACGTTAGATAAAATAGGTGGGGTTATTTTCTTGTTTCTAACGATTGCTACCATTGTCGTTTTTTTATCAGATACGAGCTTCTTTGAGTGGGCGTTTACTAGACACCAGAATACTCTGAGTTGGTATATTCGCCCTCTCTTTATTATTCCAATTGTAATGGGAGCTTATAAAAAATCCTATAGCCTGATTTTCTTTTCTATATTTTGCCTATTTACTAGCATGTTCTGGTTCCCAAAGCCGGAAATAGTTGATGTAAAAGTAAATGAGTTTTTGAATTTTGAGAAGACTTATTTTACGAGCGGATGGAGTATTGAAAAAGTTATCATTCTGGCGACGATTCTAGCATTTTTTACGGCGATTATATCCTTAACATGGAGTAGACGTTGGTATGGATTATTAGCAACGGTAGTAATTGGAGCGTTTCTGAAGGTTGCCCATAGTCTTTTATTTAGTGGAGGAAGTGGTATATCGATTGTAAAACCAGCTGTTTTGGGCTTGATTCTCTGCATCTTAGTGATTTATTTCATCTTCAAAAGAAGAAAGTAAAAATAATAAAAGTTTATGGCTGCTTTTCTCTTGACAATTATTCACTTTGTGTGTAAAATGGAATAGATCTTGAACTTGAAGGGAGTGAAAAAAATGTCTAAAACAGTAGTACGTAAGAATGAATCTCTTGACGATGCACTTCGTCGTTTCAAACGTGCGGTTACTAAAGCTGGTACTCTTCAAGAAACACGCAAACGTGAATTCTATGAAAAACCTTCTGTAAAACGTAAACGTAAATCAGAAGCAGCTCGTAAACGTAAAAAATTCTAATTTGAAATGAAAGGCTAGACTTATCTAGCCTTTTTTCTTTCCAAATAAATACTGTAAATCCTGCAAAAAAAGGAAACTTCCTACCACAATTTGATATAATAGTAGGGAGAACTCGATTGAAGGAGGAAATTATGTCGGTTTTAGTAAAAGAAGTTATTGAAAAGCTCAGATTAGACATTGTTTACGGTGAAGGCGATTTACTTGAAAAAGAAATCAATACTGCGGACATTTCTCGACCAGGTCTGGAAATGACGGGCTATTTTGATTACTATACTCCGGAGCGGCTTCAACTGTTGGGAATGAAGGAATGGTCCTATTTAGTCTCCATGTCTTCTCACAACCGTTATAAGGTGTTGACCAAGATGTTTCAACCAGAAACACCAGTGGTTATTGTTGCGCGTGGTTTAGTAGTTCCAGAAGAAATGTTGAAAGCTGCCAGGGAATGTAAGATTGCGATTTTAACCAGTCGAACAGCTACTAGTCGCCTATCAGGAGAATTATCTAGCTATTTGGATTCTCGTTTGGCAGAACGGACCAGTGTTCATGGTGTCTTGATGGACATTTATGGCATGGGTGTCTTGATCCAAGGGGATAGCGGTATCGGTAAGAGTGAAACTGGTCTGGAACTTGTGAAACGTGGACACCGTTTGGTGGCAGATGATCGTGTAGATATTTTTGCAAAAGACGAAATGACCCTTTGGGGAGAGCCAGCTGAAATTTTGAGGCATTTACTTGAGATCCGTGGAGTGGGGATTATTGATGTGATGAGTCTCTACGGAGCAAGTGCAGTTAAGGACTCTTCACAAGTTCAACTAGCAGTTTATTTGGAAAATTATGATACGCATAAGACCTTTGACCGTCTAGGAAATAATGCCGAAGAACTCGAAATTTCTGGTGTAGCCATTCCGCGTATCCGCATTCCGGTAAAAACAGGACGCAATATTTCTGTTGTTATTGAAGCAGCTGCCATGAACTACCGTGCTAAGGAAATGGGCTTTGATGCGACGCGTTTATTTGAAGAACGCTTGACAAGTCTGATTGCTCAAAATGAGGTGAAAAATGATTAATCCAGTCGCATTTGAAATTGGTCCCTTTGCTATTCGTTGGTATGCTTTGTGTATTGTAGCTGGTTTGGTTCTGGCAGTTTATCTTGCCATGAAAGAAGCTCCTAAAAAGAAAATTCTATCAGATGATATTTTGGATTTTATTCTGATTGCTT
Organism: Streptococcus sp. CF10-1; assembly: GCF_024295825.1. GTDB lineage: Bacteria > Bacillota > Bacilli > Lactobacillales > Streptococcaceae > Streptococcus. Next base: position 119,262 of record NZ_JANCPQ010000001.1, read on the forward strand.
TTCCGGTAGCTATTTTAGGTGCTAGACTATACTACGTACTCTTTCGCTTAGATTATTATCTGCAAAATCCAGGTGAAATCATTGCTATTTGGAATGGTGGTTTGGCCATTTACGGAGGATTGATAGCGGGCGCTATTGTCCTTTATATCTTTGCAGATAGAAAGCTGATTAATACTTGGGATTTCTTAGATATTGCAGCACCGAGCGTCATGATTGCCCAGAGTCTAGGGCGTTGGGGAAACTTCTTTAACCAAGAAGCCTATGGTGCAGCGGTAGATAATCTGGATTATTTGCCAGGCTTCATTCGTGACCAGATGTACATTGATGGTAGCTACCGTCAGCCGACCTTCTTATATGAGTCGGTTTGGAATCTGATTGGATTTGCTTTGATTCTGATTTTTAGACGAAAATTAAAAGGAATCAGACGTGGTCAGATCACGGCATTCTACTTGATTTGGTATGGCTTTGGTCGTATGATCATCGAAGGCATGCGGACGGATAGTCTCATGTTCTTTGGTCTGCGAGTTTCCCAATGGTTATCAGTTGTCCTTATCGGACTCGGTATTTTTATCATACTTTATCAAAATCGAAAGAAAGCCCCTTTCTATCATACTGAGGAGGAAAAATAAATGTTAGAAGTTGCATATATTCTTGTTGCGATTGCTTTGATTGTCTGTTTAGTCTATTTGACAATCACGATTCAAAAAGCAGGTCGTATGATTGATGAGACAGAGAAAACCATCAAAACCTTGAGCTCAGATGTGAACGTTACCTTGCATCAGACTAATGAATTGTTGGTTAAGGTCAATGTGTTAGCAGACGATATCAATATCAAAGTTGCGACGATTGATCCACTTTTTACAGCTGTGGCAGACTTGTCTGAGTCAGTATCTGATCTCAACCAACATGCACGTGTTTTAGGCAAAAAAGCTTCATCTGCTGGTTCGAAGACCATCAAAACAGGTGCAGGCTTGTCCGCTCTTCGTGTCGCAAGTAAATTTTTCAAAAAATAAAAAAGGAGAAATCTTATGGGAAAACTATCCTCTATCCTTTTAGGAACAGTTTCAGGTGCAGCTCTAGCTTTGTTTTTGACGAGTGACAAGGGCAAGCAAGTTTGTAGTCAAGCTCAGGATTTTCTAGATGATTTGAGAGAAGATCCAGAATATGCTAGAGAGCAGGTTTGTGAGAAACTAACAGAAGTGAAGGAACAGGCAACGGACTTTGTGCTGAAAACAAAGGAACAAGTAGAATCTGGTGAAATCACTTTTGATAGTGTCCTTGGCCAAGCTAAAAACTGTGCTCGACAAGCGACAGAAGCGTCAAAGGAAACCTTTAACAACCTCAAGGAGCAGTGGCAGGAGCAGCCAGAAACTCCAGACGTTGCTGAAGACCAAGAAGAAATCATCATCGATATTACTGAAGTATAAGGTATCACCATCTCTGGTTTTTGGAGATGGTGATTTTTATCTGCAAGCCTGTCTTTGTGGTATAATAAATACTATGCAGAAAAAACCAACGTCCGCCTACGTGCATATTCCCTTTTGCACACAGATTTGTTATTATTGTGACTTTTCAAAAGTTTTTATCAAGAATCAACCAGTAGATAGTTACCTGGAGCATCTGCTAGAAGAGTTTCGTTCTTATGATATCCAAAAGTTGTCAACTCTCTACATTGGAGGTGGGACGCCAACGGCTTTGTCAGCTCCGCAATTAGAGGTGCTCTTGGATGGCTTGACTAAAAACCTAGATTTGTCTGTCTTGGAAGAGTTGACCATTGAGGCCAACCCAGGCGACTTGGACGCAGATAAGATTGCAGTTTTGAAACAGTCGCCAGTCAATCGTGTTTCTTTAGGTGTGCAGACTTTTGATGACAAAATGCTGAAAAAGATTGGGCGCAGTCATTTGGAGAAGGATATTTATGAGAATATCGACCGCCTCAAACTGGCTGGTTTTGACAATATCTCCATCGACCTAATCTACGCTCTTCCAGGTCAAACTATGGATCAAGTCAAGGAAAATGTGGCTAAAGCCATCTCGCTTGATATTCCTCATATGAGTCTTTATAGCTTGATTTTGGAGAATCATACGGTCTTTATGAACCGCATGAGACGAGGGAAATTGCCCCTACCCAAGGAAGAGTTAGAAGCGGAGATGTTTGAGTACATCATCGCAGAACTGGAGCGAGCTGGTTTTGAGCATTATGAGATTTCCAATTTCTCTAAACCCGGATTTGAAAGTCGCCACAATCTCATGTACTGGGATAATGCTGAGTATTATGGTATCGGTGCGGGTGCTTCAGGTTATGTGAACGGGGTACGTTATAAAAACCACGGTCCTATCCGCCACTATCTCAATGCAGTAGAGGAAGGAAATACTCGGATTACAGAAGAACACCTGAGTCAAAGGGAGCAGATGGAAGAAGAAATGTTCCTAGGCCTCCGGAAAAAATCCGGGGTTTCTATGGCGCGATTTGAGGAGAAATTCGGACGATCCTTTGATGGACTTTATGGCGAAATCATCAGAGACTTGGTTCAACAAGGACTCATGCAGGTCGACGGTGACCGTGTCCGAATGACAAAGAGGGGTCTCTTCTTGGGAGACACTGTAGCAGAACGATTTATTTTGGAGTAGAACAATGGGCTTAACTTATCAAATGAAAATGAAAATTCCTTTTGATATGGCGGACATGAACGGTCATATCAAACTTCCAGATGTGATTTTGCTGTCCCTGCAAGTATCAGGTATGCAATCGATTGAACTGGGAGTTAGTGACAAGGATATGTTAGAACGTTACAATTTGGTCTGGATTATTACAGATTATGCGATTGACGTGGTACGCTTGCCTCGCTTTGCTGAGGAGATTACGATTGAAACAGAAGCATTGACTTACAATCGTCTTTTTTGCTACCGCCGTTTCACTATCTATGATGAAGCAGGTCAAGAAATCATTCGCATGGTAGCAACCTTTGTTCTCATGGACAGAGATAGTCGTAAAGTTCATGCTGTCGAACCGGAGATTGTTGCGCCTTACCAGTCTGAGTTTGATAAAAAACTCATCCGTGGGCCAAAGTATGCTAACCTAGAAGACCCGATCAGTAAAGACTACCATGTTCGTTTTTACGACTTGGATATGAATGGTCATGTTAATAATAGTAAATATTTGGATTGGATTTTTGAGGTCATGGGAGCAGATTTTTTGACCAAGTATATTCCAAAGAAAATCAATCTCAAATATGTCAAAGAAGTGCGACCAGGTGGCATGATTGCTTCAGCTTATGAACTCAAGGGACTAGAAAGCAAGCATGAGATTATCAGTGATGGCGAGATAAATGCCCAAGCTATGATTACGTGGCAAGAAATTGAAGGCAATTAGAAAGGACGATATGGCTTATAAAGGTTATTTAATTGATTTAGACGGAACCATTTACAAGGGGAAAGACCGGATTCCGGCGGGTGAGGCTTTTGTCCATGAGTTACAAAAAAGAGAAATTCCCTACCTCTTTGTGACTAACAATACAACCCGAACTCCTGAGAGTGTTCAAGAAATGTTGGCTAAAAATTTTAATATCAACACGCCTTTATCAACTGTCTACACAGCAACCTTGGCAACCATCGACTATATGAATGACTTAGGACTGGAAAAGACAGTCTATGTCATCGGCGAAGCGGGGCTCAAGGAAGCTATCAAGGCTGCTGGTTATGCGGAAGACAAGGAAAATCCTGCCTATGTGGTCGTTGGACTGGACTGGCAAGTTGACTATGAAAAATTTGCCACAGCAACTCTAGCTATCCAAAAGGGTGCTCACTTTATCGGAACCAACCCTGACCTCAATATCCCGACGGAACGTGGTCTTTTGCCAGGAGCTGGTTCACTGGTAACACTTCTTGAAGTAGCAACACGAGTAAAACCAGTTTATATCGGAAAACCGAATGCCATCATCATGGACAAGGCGGTTGAGCACTTGGATTTGAAAAGAGAAGAATTGCTCATGGTCGGGGATAACTATTTGACTGATATTCGAGCAGGGATTGACAATGGCATTCCAACGCTCTTGGTGACAACAGGTTTTACCAAGGCAGAAGAAGTAGCAGATCTGCCAATCGCACCAACTCATGTAGTTTCTAGCCTTGCGGAGTGGAATTTTGATGAAAACTAAACTGACCTTTTGGGGAAGTATGATCTTTTTCCTCTCCCTGTCTATTCTCTTAACCATTTATCTGGCATGGATTTTCTATCCTTTGGAAATTCAGTGGCTGAACTTAGCGAATCGAGTCTATCTAAAGCCCGAAACCATTCAATACAACTTTCATATCTTGATGAATTACCTGACCAATCCCTTTAGTCAGGTCTTGGAGATGCCAGATTTTCGTTCATCAGCTGCAGGTCTACACCACTTTGCGGTGGTGAAGAATCTCTTTCACCTAGTTCAGCTAGTTGCCCTAGTGACACTTCCAAGTTTCTATTTCTTTGTTGGAAAGATTGTGAAAAAAGGCTTTTTGCCCCTATATCGTAAAAGTATCTTGACTTTAGTGCTATTGCCTCTCGTCATTGGCTTTGTAGGAGTATTGATTGGTTTTGAGCAATTCTTTACTCTTTTCCATCAGATTCTCTTTGTGGGAGACAATACCTGGCTTTTTGATCCAGCAAAGGATCCCGTTATTTGGATTTTGCCAGAGACTTTCTTTCTCCATGCCTTTTTACTTTTCTTTGCTTTGTATGAAGGAATGTTTGGTTTCCTTTTTGTTAAAGCTTCAAGGAAATAGTGGAAAAAATTCTGTATTTTTAATAAAAAACGAGAGAAGTTGCTCTACTCCCTATTTATTGTTAGGTTATCCTAAAGATAAACTTGTAAAGCAGGAGATTTTTGCAGAAAACAGTCTATTTTCTATGAAAAAATAGGCTTTTTTTCTAAAAATACCTAGTCAAGCGCTTTATTTTTTTGTATAATAGAAATAGCAAGTATAGATAAAAGAAGAGAAAAGCATGATTACACTATTTTTATCACCGAGTTGTACATCATGTCGTAAGGCAAAGGCTTGGTTAGAGACGCATAAAGTGCCCTTTCAAGAGCATAATATTATGACTAGTCCTTTAACAAGAAAAGAATTACAACATATTCTTTCCTTGACCGAAAATGGTACTGATGACATCATTTCAACTCGTTCAAAAATTTTTCAAAAATTGGATATTGATGTAGAGAGTATCTCAGTATCGGAGTTGCTTCAGTTGATTGAGCAATATCCTAGTCTTTTGCGTCGCCCAATTATTATAGATACCAAACGCATGCAGATCGGTTTTAATGAAGATGAGATTCGTGCTTTTCTCCCTCGTAGTTACCGTAAACAAGAATTGAAAGAAGCAACATTGAGAGCTGGTATAGGATAGATGAACAAACAGTATAGTTACCCACTAGATTTGTCGTGGAGCACTGAAGAACTTGCTTCAGTGCTTTCTTTTTTTAATGATGTTGAAGCTGCTTATGAAGATAAGGTAGAAGCAAAAAAACTGCTAGAGTCTTATAAGGAATTTAAGTCTGTGGTTCCAAGCAAAAGCGAAGAAAAGCGCTTAGGTCGCGAATTTGAGACGGCTAGCGGTTATTCCTGCTATCATGCAGTTCAATTAGCAAAAGAAAAAAGAGAAGGGAAGATTTCTCTTGGAAACTAAATTTGAATTTGCCAAACAGATTGTGCAGGAAGCTGCTGCCTATATTTTGGCTCACATGAAAGAAGATTTGCAGGTTGAGCGCAAGTCTTCACCTACCGACTTGGTGACGCGTTTGGACAAGGAGGTCCAGGAACTCTTGGTTGATCGGATCAAGTCCTCCTATCCTGAGGATTTGATTTGCGCGGAAGAGGGCTGTTTGCGTGCTGCAGTCGGTCAAGGTTCCGTTTGGGTGATTGATCCCATTGACGGTACCAATAACTTTGTTGCTCAGCAGGAAGATTTTGCTGTGATGTTGGCTTATTTTGAGAATGGTGTGGGCAAATTTGGTATTATTTATGATGTCATGAAAGGTGATTGTTACCATGGTGGTGGTGCCTTTCCTCCTTGCCGCAATAATGAGCCCTTACCGCCTTTTAAAAAGAAACCTCTTCAAGAATTTTTAGTTGCCGGTAACTCAGGTATGTTTGAAAGCAATGAGTGGGGCTTGGCGGATTTGGGGCGAGCAGCGTTGGGTGTCCGTGTATATGGCAGTGCGGCCATTAGTTTTGCTAAGGTTTTATCGGGTCGTCTTCTGACTTATATTACCTACTTACAGCCATGGGATTACGCTGCGGCCAGTATCTTAGGGGAAAGTCTGGGGTATCGCCTTCTTACGGTATCGGGTGAACCTGCTGATTTTAAAACGCGTCAGCCTGTCATGATGGTGCCAATCGATATGCAAGAGGAGATTCAGTCTTATATCTACGAAAGGAAAGAGAACTAAATGCAATTTCCAGAAGGATTTGTTGAAAAATATGAAGCGATACTAGAAGATGAGGCAAGAGACTTTCTTGCCTCTTTTAAACAAGAAGCGGTTTCGGCTTTTCGGGTCAATCCCTTAAAAGAAAGTCAGTTATCGTTTGCTGATGCTATTCTTCATACACCTTGGGGGTATTATGGTAAGGTTTCTGGAAAGTCGCCAGAGCATGTGACAGGTCTTGTTTATTCGCAAGAGCCTGCAGCCCAAATGGTGGCCCAGATAGCTCAACCCCTTCCAGGCATGAAGGTCTTGGACTTGGCGGCAGCACCAGGTGGAAAATCCACTCAATTAGCAGCTTATCTAGCTAATCAGGGAATCCTTGTTTCCAACGAAATTTCAAGTAAGCGTGCTAAGATTTTAGTGGAAAACATGGAGCGATTTGGAGCGACAAACGTTGTCGTGACCAATGAATCTGCTGACCGCTTGGCCAAGGTTTTTAAAGGTTACTTTGATGTGATTGTCCTTGATGCACCTTGCTCGGGTGAAGGGATGTTTCGTAAGCAGCCCGATGCTATGGATTATTGGAGTACCGCTTATCCGAGCCAATGCGCTAGTCTCCAAAGAGAAATTTTAGAAGATGCAGTGACCATGCTTGCTGAAGGTGGTCGTTTAGTCTATTCGACCTGTACTTGGGCACCTGAGGAAAATGAAGAAATCGTCCACTGGTTGCTGGATACTTATGAATTTGAATTGCTTCCAGTTGAGCATTTTAACGGTATGGTAGCAGGAATTGATCTTCCTGAAACGGCGCGAATGTATCCTCATCATTTCAAGGGAGAAGGCCAGTTTGTTGCCCACCTGCAGTTTAAGGGACAAAATCCAGCACCTAAATTCAAGGCTAGCAAGAGCAATCTCAGTCGTGAACAACTGGCTCTGTGGCAAGAATTTGCCCAAAAACACTTACAGGTCAATCTAACTGGTATCTTGCAGACTTTTGGAGATCAACTCTATCTCTTGCCAGAGATGCTACCTGATCTAGGGAAACTCAAAATTGCCCGAAATGGACTTCATCTGGGGACGTTTAAGAAGAAACGTTTTGAACCAAGCTTTGCTCTCGGTTTAGCCTTGAAACCAAGCCAAGTAAAACACAGTGTCGAAATCAATGATGAGGACTTTGTAAAATATGTGGCTGGTGAGACTGTTCAATTGTCTGAAGATCGACCAAATGGCTGGTACCAAGTTGTGGTTCAAGGAAACGGATTAGGCTTTGCCAAAGTAACGGGAAATGTTTTGAAAAATTATTATCCAAAAGGGCTCAGATTCAGGTGAAAAAGCTAGTCAAAGAGCCTATTCTATGTTATAGTGGAAGTATGAGTTTTTTCTGATAGTCTTTCATTATTACTTATATTATACGATGGAATTGTCCGCTCCTAAGAATGTCTAGATAAAATAAAGAGAGACAATCATTGATGATAATTGGACGATCAGGACAAACGGAAGAAATCAGAACATTTATCATTATGTTCAAGGAGAATAACAGTGAAAAAAAGAAAAAAGCTCGTCATGTCTCTTGCAGCTCTTTTGATGGCAGGTTCTCTAGCAGGATGTGCTAGCTGGATTGATCGTGGAGAATCCATGACAGCCGTTGGTTCAACAGCTCTTCAGCCTCTTGTCGAAGCGGCAGCAGATGAATTTGGTTCTAGAAACATCGGAAAAACAGTCAATGTTCAAGGTGGTGGATCGGGTACAGGACTATCTCAAGTCCAGTCTGGAGCAGTAGACATCGGGAACTCTGACGTTTTTGCAGAGGAAAAAGAAGGAATCGATGCTTCAGCTCTAGTAGACCACAAGGTTGCAGTGGCTGGTCTTGCAGTGATTGTAAACAAAGAAGTGGATGTTGAAAATCTCACAACCGAGCAACTTCGCAAAATCTTTACAGGTGAAGTGACCAACTGGAAAGAAGTTGGGGGCAAAGACCTGGCCATTTCAATCATCAACCGAGCAGCAAGTTCTGGTTCACGAGCGACGTTTGATACGGTGGTTATGAATGGCCAAGCGGCAATGCAGAGCCAAGAACAGGATTCTAACGGGATGGTCAAGTCGATTGTATCCCAAACGCCTGGAGCCATTTCTTACCTAGCCTTTGCCTATGTAGATGACTCCGTGAAAAGCATGAAACTGAATGGGTATGAGCCTACGTCTGAGAATGTAACGACCAACAACTGGCCTTTGTGGTCTTATGAACATATGTACACACTTGGTCAGCCAAATGAGTTAGCTGCTGAATTCCTAAATTTCGTCCTTTCAGATGAAGCTCAAAATGGAATTGTTAAGGGGATGGGCTATATCTCTATCAATGAAATGAAAGTCCAAAAGGATGCTTCAGGTACCGTTACAGCAGTAGAAGGAGGTCAATAATGAATCAAGAAGAATTATCTAAAAAATTACTCTCTCCTTCAAAGAACTCTCGCCTTGAGAAGTTTGGTAAAGGTTTGACCTTCACTTGCCTTTCTTTGATTGTTATCATTGTGGCGATGATTTTGATTTTTGTAGCCCAAAAAGGCTTGTCGACTTTCTTTGTCAATGGAGTGAACATTTTTGATTTCCTCTTTGGACAAACTTGGAATCCTTCAGGGAAACAATTTGGTGCTCTTCCGATGATTTTGGGTTCCTTTATTGTGACGATTTTATCAGCTCTTATCGCAACACCCTTTGCTATTGGTGCTGCAGTATTTATGACAGAAGTATCACCAAAGGGTGCAAAGATTTTGCAACCGGCCATCGAACTTCTTGTCGGTATTCCTTCAGTCGTCTATGGATTTATCGGTTTGCAAGTTGTGGTGCCTTTTGTTCGTAGCGTCTTTGGTGGAACTGGTTTTGGGATCTTGTCAGGGATTTTCGTTCTCTTTGTCATGATTCTGCCAACTGTTACCTTTATGACAACAGACAGCTTGCGTGCTGTTCCTCGTCATTACCGTGAAGCTAGTTTAGCCATGGGAGCCACTCGTTGGCAAACCATCTGGCGTGTGACCTTGAAAGCAGCACGTTCAGGTATTTTCACTGCAGTGGTCTTTGGGATGGCGCGTGCCTTCGGTGAAGCCCTTGCTATTCAGATGGTGGTCGGAAACTCAGCAGTTATCCCAACCTCGTTAACAACACCAGCTGCGACTTTGACTTCTGTTTTGACTATGGGTATCGGAAATACCGTCATGGGTACAGTTGATAATAACGTACTCTGGTCACTGGCCTTGGTATTGCTCTTGATGAGTTTGGCCTTTAACAGTGTGATTAAATTGATTACGAAAGAAAGAGGAAAGAAAAACTATGCACGCTAAGAAATTAGATAAACTTGCAACAGCTGTCCTCTATACCATCGCGGGTATCATCGTGACCATCTTGGCGTCCTTGATTCTCTATATCCTGGTGAGAGGGTTACCGCATATCTCTTGGTCCTTCTTGACTGGGAAATCCTCCTCTTATCAAGCAGGTGGGGGTATCGGGATTCAGCTCTACAATTCCTTCTTCCTTCTGGTCATTACCTTGATCATTTCTGTTCCCCTGTCCATGGGAGCTGGCATTTTCCTTGCTGAGTATGCCAAAAAAGGGCCTGTGACCAATTTTATTCGTACCTGTATTGAGATTTTGTCTTCTCTACCATCAGTCGTTGTAGGTCTCTTTGGTTACTTGATTTTTGTAGTCCAGTTTGAGTATGGATTTTCAATCATTTCAGGTGCCTTGGCCTTGACGGTCTTTAACCTCCCTCAGATGACTCGAAATGTTGAGGACAGTTTAAAACACGTTCACCATACACAACGTGAGGCTGGTCTGGCCCTCGGAATTTCTCGTTGGGAGACTGTGGTCCATGTCGTCATTCCAGAAGCCCTTCCAGGTATCGTAACGGGTGTTGTCTTGGCCTCTGGCCGTATCTTTGGTGAGGCTGCCGCTCTTATCTATACGGCAGGACAATCCGCTCCAGCCCTTGACTGGTCTAACTGGAATATCCTCAGTGTTACCAGTCCTATCTCAATCTTCCGTCAAGCAGAAACCTTGGCAGTCCATATCTGGAAGGTCAACAGTGAAGGAACCATTCCTGATGCTACTATCGTATCAGCAGGTTCTGCCGCTGTGCTCCTCATCTTTATCTTGATTTTTAACTTTGGAGCACGCAAACTCGGAAGCTATTTACACAAGAAATTAACCGCTGCCTAAAGGAGAAGCCATGTCAAAATATAACTGGGATGAAAAGCATATCATCACCTTCCCTGAAGAAAAAGTGGCCCTCTCTACCAAGGATTTACATGTTTACTATGGTAAAAATGAATCCATCAAGGGCATCGATATGCAATTTGAAAAAAATAAAATTACAGCCTTGATTGGCCCCTCTGGATCAGGGAAATCTACTTATCTTCGCAGTCTCAATCGGATGAATGATACTATTGATATTGCCAAGGTCACAGGTCAAATCCTCTATCGAGGGATTGATGTTAATCGTCCAGAAATCAATGTCTATGAGATGCGCAAGCATATCGGAATGGTCTTTCAACGTCCAAATCCATTTGCTAAGTCTATTTATCGCAACATTACTTTTGCTCATGAACGTGCAGGTGTTAAGGACAAGAAAGTCCTTGATGAAATTGTAGAAACCTCTCTAAGACAGGCTGCCCTTTGGGATCAGGTCAAAGACGACCTCCACAAATCAGCCTTGATGCTTTCTGGAGGTCAGCAACAACGTCTCTGTATCGCTCGCGCCATCTCTGTTAAGCCAGATATCCTCTTGATGGATGAACCGGCTTCAGCCTTGGATCCAATTGCGACAGCCCAACTTGAAGAAACCATGTTGGAATTGAAGAAAGACTTTACCATCATCATCGTTACCCACAGTATGCAGCAGGCTGCGCGTGCAAGTGACTACACAGGATTTTTCTACTTGGGCGATTTGATTGAGTATGATAAGACATCCAATATTTTCCAAAATGCCAAGCTACAGTCAACCAATGACTATGTAACGGGACACTTTGGTTAGAAAGGAAACGGTATGTCAGAAGCGATTTTACAGGTGTCAGACCTGTCCGTTTATTACAATAAAAAGAAGGCCTTGAATAGTGTTTCCCTTTCTTTCCAACCTAAGGAAATAACCGCCTTGATTGGTCCTTCTGGATCAGGAAAGTCCACCCTGCTTAAAGCCATCAACCGCATGGGCGATCTAAATCCTGAGGTGACAACAACTGGCACAGTGATTTATAATGGTCACAATATCTACAGTCCGCGTACCGATACGGTTGAATTGCGTAAGGAAATTGGTATGGTCTTTCAACAGCCCAATCCCTTCCCTATGTCTATTTACGAGAATGTTGTCTACGGCCTACGTATCAATGGAGTCAGGGATAAACATGTTTTGGATGAAGCGGTGGAAAAAGCCTTGCAACGCGCTTCTATTTGGGATGAGGTCAAGGATCGCTTGCATGATTCAGCCATTGGTCTCTCAGGTGGCCAACAGCAACGTGTTTGTGTTGCCCGTGTCTTAGCAACCAGTCCGAAAATTATCCTCTTAGATGAACCAACTTCAGCTTTGGATCCTATTTCTGCAGGTAAGATTGAGGAAACCTTGTATGGTCTGAAAGATAAATACACCATGCTCCTGGTAACGCGTTCGATGCAACAGGCTTCTCGTATCTCTGATAAAACAGGATTTTTCCTAGATGGGGATTTGATTGAGTTTAACGATACGAAGAAAATGTTCCTAGACCCACAAAACAAGGAAACAGAAGATTATATTACAGGAAAATTTGGATAAGGAGTTGAATGATGTTACGATCTCAATTTGAAGAAGATTTGGAGAAATTGCACAACCAGTTCTATGCCATGGGACAAGAAGTGCTCTCACAAATCAATCGTACAGTGCGTGCCTTTGTCACACATGACCGTGATTTGGCAAAAGAAGTTATTGAGGAAGATGCAGAAGTAAATGGATATGAAGTGAAACTCGAAAAGAAATCATTTGAAATGATCGCGCTTCAACAACCTGTTTCTCAAGACCTCCGTACTGTATTGACCGTTCTCAAGGCAGTATCAGACCTGGAACGCATGGGAGACCATGCAGTGTCAATCGCAAAAGCAACTATTCGTATGAAGGGGGAACAACGCATTCCCGCAGTTGAAGAAGAGATCAAAAAGATGGGACGCGATGTGAAAAACTTCGTCGAAGCGGCTCTAGATCTCTATCTGAACGGTTCGGTGGATCAAGCCTACGAAGTAGCAGCGATGGACGAAAAAATTAACCATTACTTTGATAGCATTCGTGATTTGGCTACAGAAGAAATTAAGAAACATCCTGAAGCCATCGTTACAGGTCGTGATTACTTCCAGGTCATTTCCTTCTTGGAACGTATCGGAGACTACGCTAAAAATATCTGTGAATGGGTTGTTTACTTTGAAACAGGGAAGATTGTCGAACTATAAGAAACGGTTTAAATATACAGAATAAAAGGCTGATTGTGATAAATCAGTCTTCTTTTTATGAAAAGAATTATTTTACATTCAAAATCTCTAAAAGGGTTGACAACTATTTTTAAAAGAGTTATAATTATTCATAAATAACAGAAAGGTCGTTTATTTATGAAGTTTAAGAAATGGATATTAGTTGTGTGTAGCATGCTTGCTAGCGTGATTTTAGTAGCTTGTCAATCCAGTACGGATAGTTCCCAGTCTGCTGTGGACGCTATCAAACAAAAAGGAAAGCTAGTCGTTGCGACCAGCCCAGACTATGCACCATTTGAATTCCAATCCTTGGTAGATGGTAAAAACCAAGTGGTTGGGGCAGATATTGATATGGCTCAAGCGATTGCGGATGAGCTTGGGGTTAAACTTGAAATCTCTAGCATGAGTTTTGACAATGTTTTGACCAGCCTTCAAACTGGAAAGGCTGACTTAGCCATTGCGGGAATTAGTGCCACAGATGAGAGAAAGGAAGTCTTTGACTTTTCAATCCCTTACTATGAAAACAAGATGAGTTTCTTGGTTAGAAAAGCCGATTTAGATAAGTACAAGGATCTTTCAAGCCTCGCAAGTGCCAATATCGCAGCTCAAAAGGGAACCGTTCCAGAAACCATGGTGAAGGAACAATTGCCAAATGCCCAGTTGACATCTTTGACCAATATGGGGGAAGCCGTCAATGAATTGCAGGCTGGAAAAGTGGATGCTGTTCATATGGATGAACCAGTTGCTCTTAGCTACGCAGGTAAAAACTCAGACCTTGTCGTTGCATCTGTTAACTTGACAATGAAAGATGGCGAAGCCAATGCCGTTGCTATCAAGAAGGACCAATCAGACTTGAAAGCAGTAGTCGATAAGGTTATCCAAAAACTGAAAGATGACGGAACCTATCAAACTTATCTTGAAAAGGCTGCAAAACTAACAGAAGTTGAACAATAAGAAAAAGCTGAGTTGGACTTTAATCCAACTCAGCTTTTATGTATTTTAATAGCTCTTCTAGATTTTCAAGAGTGACTTTGGCGAACTGATAAGGGCAGGTGTCCAAATAAGCCTTCTCAAAAAAGTCTAGTTTGAGTGAGCTGTGTTTCAAACTGGCAATATTAGGATAGTGTCTCAAATCAAGTAAAAGACCATCGTGTAGAGGATAGTGGGGCAAGGGACAGGTGTTTTCTTCAAGTACTTCCTTAATCTGAGCCTGATAGTTCTCTTGAAGGGTCAATCGAGCCAGTCGATTTTTTTCAAATAACTGGCTATCAATGTAAAGAGAAAGAGCCTTTTGCATGATGAGATTGCTGTCATAGTCCAGGATATTTTTGTAGGAAACAAAGGCCTCTTTTAGGGCATTTGGGAGAATGAGAGCGGTAATACGAAGGGCTGGAAAGAGGCTGGTTGAGAAGGATTTGATATAAATGACCCGATCCTCAGTATCCAGATAGTGGAAGGTTTGTCCCTTTTTAGAGTCTAAGTCACCTAGATAATCATCCTCTACGATGTAAACACCATACTGGTTTGCTAGATCAAGAATAGCCCTTTTTTCCTGATCAGAATAGGAATGACCTAGGGGATAGTGGAAGCGAGGAATAGTGTAGAAAAACTTGATCTTCCTAGATTTGAATTGTTTTTCCAGTTCTTCCATGTTGATGCCATCAATTCGGCGTTCAATGGTCTGGTAGGCTAATCCTTGAGCGACCAAGAGACGATTCATTCGGTGGTAGGTCGGCTGTTCAACTAAAATCTTCTCTCCCTCGCTCGGAAAGTTAATCTGAGAAAGGATAAAGAGAGCTTGTTGGGTACCAGATGTTAGAACCAGTTGGTCGGGTTTACAGTAGAGGGCTTGGTCAAAGAGGAGTTGATGGACAGATTGTCTGAGTTCCTCAAGGCCTTCTTGGTTGTCATAGTAGTTGAAGAGGTAGTTTTCTCGGCCTATCAGGGTTTCATTGACACAGAGTCGGAAGTCGTCATAGGCACTGGCATGTTCGTCAGTGACTTCGATTTCCAAGTCTTGATGCTGTCCTTGTTCTAGAACATAGTAGCCACTTTGGGGTTTGGCATAGAGGTATTGTTCATGGCGTAATTCCAATAGGGCTCGTTGGATAGTGTCCTTGCTACAGTGGAAGTCTTGGCTCAGTTGACGGATAGAGGGAAGCCGGCTACCTGTTGGAAATTTTCCTGATTCGATACCCTTTTTTAGAAAGGAAACGACTGCTTGGTATTTACTTTCTTTCTTCATTCCAGACCTCCGTTGATTTTGTTACATTGTACCTTTTTTTTGCCTCCTTTGCAATGGGAAAAGCATTCCCCCTTTCACAACTAGGAGCAAATGTGGTATACTTAGAAAGTATGATGATTCATTGAACAGAAGATAAGAAAGAGAATGGATAGAAAAGTGCAGGAACCGGTTAAATTATTTCAATACAATACTCTAGGTGCCCTAATGGCAGGACTTTATGGTGGAACCATGACAGTAGGAGAATTGCTGGAACATGGTGACCTTGGTTTGGGGACTTTAGATTCGATTGACGGGGAATTGATTGTCCTTGATGGTAAGGCTTATCAAGCCAAGGGATCTGGTCAAACGCCTGAAATCGTTGAGGTGGCAGCGGATGCTCTCATTCCCTATGCAGCAGTGGTTCCTCATCAGGCAGAAGTGATTTTTCGCCAGCGCTTTGAGATGACAGACAAGGAATTGGAAAAACGAATTGAGTCCTACTATGATGGGGAAAATCTTTTTCGTTCCATCAAGATTCATGGCGAATTTTCACAAATGCACGTACGGATGATTCCTAAATCCACACCTGATACCAAATTTGCTGATGTCGCGACACACCAACCTGAATATAGCCGTGAAAATGTATCGGGAACTATTGTTGGGTTTTGGACACCAGAGATTTTCCATGGAGTGAGTGTTGCAGGCTATCATTTGCATTTTATCTCAGATGATTTGACTTTTGGCGGGCATGTGATGGACTTTGTTATCAAAGAAGGAATGATTGAGGTTGGGGCAGTCGACCAGTTGGACCAACGTTTTCCAGTCCAAGATCGCCAGTATTTATTTGCTAAATTTAATGTTGACGAGATGAAGAAAGACATTGAAAAGTCAGAATAGGAGAAAAAGATGACAGTACATATTATCCTTACCATGATCGCTTTGGTTCTCATTCTAGTGGGTGGGACTTGGTATGCTAAAAAACGGTTTAAAATCTCTCTTGCAGTGATGGGCTTGGGGGCAATCGCATTTTTTGTTTCTTCTCAAGTGTTAGAGAAGATTGTTCACCTTCTGGTACTCCATCCGCAAAAAGATGGAACCATTTTACTCGCGCAGGAGCATCCTTTCTTATACGTCCTTTATGGGATTGCCATGGCTGCCCTCTTTGAAGAGACGGCCCGTTTTATCTTTTTTAAATGGTTGGAGAAAAAGAGAAAGTTGGAAGATAGAGATGCTTGGGCTTATGGCTTAGGACATGGAGGTTTGGAGATGCTCTATCTCGGAATGGGAAGTTTGATTAGCCTTTTGATCCTCTTTTCACTCCTACAATCTTCAAACTCTGATGCGGCGAATCTTCTTACAAAGAGTACATTAGAAACAGTTCAGTCTCTATCAGCATGGCAGGTCTATCTACTAGGGGTTGAGCGTGTGCTTGCTCTGGTTCTTCAAATTAGCCTTACTGTCTGGGTTTACCAAAGTGTCATCCAAAAGAAATGGATCTATCTCGTTGCTGCCTATAGCTTGCATGCTTTGTTTGACTTGGCTCCAGCTCTATCTCAAGTGGGATGGATTACAAATCCACTTTTAGTTGAGTTCATCCTTCTCGCAGAACTTATAGCTCTTGTCTGGCTAACAAAATCTACATTTTGGAAAAAATCATAAAAAGAGGGAGGACCTCTTTTTTTATGTAAAGATAAAACAATCTCTTTTTATGGTCGTCAAATGTCTCTAAAAATGGTATAATGGAATGAATTTTGAAAAAGGAAGAGTGACATGTCAGTAAAAGAAAAAATGATTGAAATCCTAGAAGGAATCGATATTCGTTTTAAGGAACCCTTGAAGACCTATACCTATACAAAGGTAGGAGGTCGAGCGGATTATCTAGTTTTGCCACGCAATCGCTATGAGACGGCCCGTGTCGTCCAATTTGCCAATCAAGAGAATATTCCTTGGATGGTGCTTGGGAATGCCAGCAATATCATTGTTCGTGAAGGTGGAATCCGTGGTTTTGTCATCTTGTGCGATAAGCTTAATAACGTTTCAGTTGATGGCTATACCATTGAAGCGGAAGCAGGAGCGAACTTGATTGAAACAACACGTATTGCCCTCCGTCATAGTTTGACTGGTTTTGAGTTTGCTTGTGGGATTCCTGGAAGCATCGGAGGAGCTGTCTTTATGAATGCGGGTGCCTATGGAGGAGAGATTGCTCATATCTTGCAGTCTTGTCAAATTTTGACCAAGGAAGGGGAAATCGAGACCTTATCTGCCAAGGATTTGGCTTTTGGTTACCGCCATTCAGCTATTCAGGATTCTGGGGCTGTTGTTTTATCAGCTAAATTTGCTCTATCTCCAGGGAATCATCAGGTTATCAAGCAAGAAATGGACCGCTTGACGCACCTACGTGAACTCAAACAACCTCTAGAATACCCATCTTGTGGTTCAGTCTTTAAGCGTCCAGTAGGGCATTTTGCAGGACAGTTGATCTCAGAGGCTGGATTGAAAGGCTATCGTATCGGTGGTGTGGAAGTATCTGAAAAGCATGCCGGTTTTATGATCAATGTTGCTGACGGAACGGCCAAAGACTATGAAGACTTGATCCAATCTGTTATCGAAAAAGTCAAGGAACACTCAGGTGTCACTCTTGAAAGAGAAGTCCGAATCTTGGGTGAGAAAGAATAAGGTTGGGGTAGAAAAGTTGCTACTATAACCATTGTAAAGGGGGTGAAAGCCTATCGTGAGTGAAGATGTATGTAGGCGGTTCAATCTCCTACACGAGGTAGTAGCGGCCTAACAGAGCCCTGATCTGTTAATTTACGAAGAAGAAGGAATTTAGAGGAATTGAAAAAACCAATTATTGAATTCAAAAACGTCTCTAAAGTTTTTGAAGACAGCAACACCAAGGTTCTCAAAGACATTAACTTTGAGTTGGAAGAAGGGAAATTTTACACTCTTTTGGGCGCATCTGGTTCAGGAAAATCAACCATCCTGAACATCATTGCAGGTTTACTGGATGCGACGACAGGGGATATTTTACTGGATGGGGTACGGATTAACGACATCCCAACCAATAAGCGAGACGTCCATACGGTCTTCCAATCCTATGCCTTGTTTCCACATATGAATGTGTTTGAAAATGTTGCCTTTCCTCTCCGCTTGCGTAAAGTCGACAAGAAAGAAATCGAGCAGCGTGTAGCGGAAGTTCTCAAGATGGTCCAGCTGGAAGGTTATGAAAAACGTTCCATCCGCAAACTCTCTGGAGGACAACGTCAGCGTGTAGCCATTGCCCGTGCCATTATCAACCAACCCCGTGTGGTTTTGTTGGATGAGCCCTTGTCAGCGCTGGACTTGAAATTGCGGACAGACATGCAGTACGAACTGCGTGAACTGCAACAACGATTGGGAATAACCTTTGTCTTTGTCACTCACGATCAGGAAGAAGCTCTGGCTATGAGTGACTGGATTTTCGTTATGAATGATGGCGAGATTGTCCAGTCAGGAACGCCTGTGGATATCTATGATGAGCCGATCAACCATTTTGTTGCGACCTTTATCGGTGAGTCAAATATCTTGCCAGGAACCATGATTGAAGACTACTTGGTCGAGTTTAACGGCAAACGATTTGAAGCGGTCGATGGTGGGATGAAGCCAAACGAACCTGTGGAAGTTGTTATTCGTCCAGAGGACTTGCGCATCACTCTTCCTGAAGAAGGCAAGCTCCAAGTTAAGGTGGATACTCAGCTTTTCCGTGGGGTTCACTACGAGATTATCGCCTATGACGAGCTCGGAAATGAATGGATGATCCACTCGACTCGTAAGGCCATTGTGGGTGAGGAAATCGGTCTGGACTTTGAACCAGAAGACATCCACATCATGCGTCTCAACGAAACCGAAGAAGAGTTCGATGCTCGTATCGAAGAATACGTAGAAATCGAAGAGCAAGAAGCAGGTCTGATTAACGCGATCGAGGAGGAAAGAGATGAAGAAAACAACCTCTAAACTCTTTGTAGTGCCCTACATGCTTTGGATTGCCCTCTTTGTTCTCGCACCCTTGGTCTTGATTTTCGGTCAATCCTTTTTCAACATCGAAGGGCAGTTTAGTTTAGAAAACTATAAATCCTACTTTGCGTCACAAAACTTGACCTATCTTAAAATGAGTTTCAACTCTGTGCTCTATGCTGGGATTGTAACTCTAGTGACACTTCTTATCAGCTATCCAACAGCCCTCTTTTTGACTCGTCTCAAGCACCGTCAACTCTGGCTCATGCTGATTATCTTGCCGACTTGGATTAATCTGCTCCTCAAGGCTTATGCTTTTATCGGGATTTTTGGTCAAAATGGCTCCATTAACCAATTTTTGGAATTTATCGGAATCGGTTCGCAGCAGTTGCTCTTTACCGATTTCTCCTTTATCTTTGTCGCAAGCTACATCGAGCTTCCATTTATGATTTTGCCCATCTTCAATGTCTTGGATGATATGGATAACAATCTTATCAATGCCAGTTATGACCTCGGTGCGACCAAGTGGGAAACTTTCCGCCACGTTATCTTCCCTCTATCAATGAATGGAGTGAGAAGTGGGGTTCAGTCGGTCTTTATCCCCAGCTTGAGTCTCTTCATGCTGACACGTTTGATTGGTGGGAACCGCGTTATCACACTGGGAACGGCTATTGAGCAGAACTTCCTTACAAATGACAACTATGGAATGGGTTCTACCATCGGTGTGATCCTCATCCTGACCATGTTTCTCACCATGTGGGTGACCAAGGAAAGGAGAGAACGATGAAAAAATTTGCTAATCTCTACCTAGCCTTTGTCTTCATCATCCTATATTTGCCAATCTTTTACTTGATTGGCTATGCCTTTAATGCTGGCGATGATATGAACAGCTTTACTGGTTTTAGCTTGAGCCATTTTAAAACCATGTTTGGTGATGGCCGTCTCATGTTGATCCTCACCCAAACCTTTTTCTTGGCCTTTCTAGCTGCCTTGATTGCGACCATTATCGGGACTTTTGGTGCTATCTATATCTACCAGTCTCGTAAGAAATACCAAGAAGCCTTTTTATCACTCAATAATATCCTCATGGTTGCGCCTGACGTTATGATTGGTGCTAGCTTCTTGATTCTCTTTACCCAGCTTAAGTTTTCACTTGGCTTTTTGACAGTTCTATCTAGTCACGTGGCCTTCTCCATCCCAATCGTGGTCTTGATGGTCTTGCCTCGTCTCAAGGAGATGAATGATGATATGATTCACGCGGCTTATGACCTTGGTGCTAGTCAGTTCCAAATGTTCAAGGAAATTATGCTCCCTTATCTGACGCCGTCAATCATTGCGGGTTATTTCATGGCCTTCACCTATTCGCTGGATGACTTTGCCGTGACCTTCTTTGTGACGGGAAATGGCTTTTCAACCCTGTCAGTCGAGATTTACTCTCGTGCTCGTAAAGGGATTTCGCTAGAAATCAATGCCCTCTCTGCCCTTGTCTTTCTCTTTAGTATTATCCTAGTGGTTGGCTATTACTTTATCTCACGTGAGAAGGAGGAGCAAGCATGAAAAAACTCTATTCATTTTTAGCAGGAATTGTAGCGATTATCCTTGTCTTGTGGGGGATTGCGACTCATTTAGATAGTAAAATCAATAGCCGAGATAGTCAGAAATTGGTTATCTACAACTGGGGGGACTATATCGATCCCGAACTTCTGGAGCAATTCACAGAAGAAACAGGAATCCAAGTACAGTACGAGACCTTTGATTCTAACGAAGCCATGTATACCAAAATCAAGCAGGGTGGAACAACCTATGATATTGCCATTCCAAGTGAGTACATGATTAATAAGATGAAGGACGAAGACCTCTTAGTTCCTCTTGATTATTCAAAAATTGAAGGAATCGAAAATATCGGACCTGAGTTCCTCAACCAGTCTTTTGACCCGGGCAACAAATTCTCCATCCCATACTTCTGGGGGACCTTGGGAATTGTTTACAATGAAACCATGATAGATGAGGCGCCCGAGCATTGGGATGACCTCTGGAAACCAGAATACAAGGATTCCATTATGCTCTTTGATGGGGCGCGTGAGGTACTGGGACTCGGGCTTAACTCACTTGGTTACAGTCTCAACTCCAAGGATCCTCAGCAGTTGAAAGAGACAGTGGATAAGCTCTACAAATTGACTCCAAATATCAAGGCCATTGTGGCAGATGAGATGAAGGGTTACATGATTCAGAATAATGCTGCTATTGGTGTGACCTTTTCCGGGGAGGCCAGCCAGATGTTGGAGAAAAATCCTAACCTCAAGTATGTCGTTCCGACTGAGGCCAGCAATCTCTGGTTTGATAACATGGTCATTCCAAAAACCGTGAAAAACCAGGATGCTGCCTATGCCTTTATCAATTTTATGTTGAAACCTGAAAACGCTCTGAAAAATGCGGAGTATGTGGGCTACTCAACACCAAACCTACCAGCCAAGGAAATGCTCCCAGAGGAGACCAAGGAAGACAAATCCTTCTATCCAGACGCTGATACCATGAAACACCTAGAAGTTTATGAGAAATTTGACCATAAATGGACAGGAAAATATAGCGACCTCTTCCTACAGTTTAAAATGTATCGGAAGTAGGAGATATGCTTTCTTGTCAGCTTTCCTAGTTGACTCAAACTCAAAAAAACGATATAATAAAAAAGTTGAGAATTGATTTTCAGTTATCTTAGTCCAGAGAAATGGCGGTGCTGCGAGCCATCTAAGCTAGGAAATCATGCTACTCAATCAGACAATTGCATAAGAATAAGAGAATGACAAGTTCATTGAATGAAGGTGGTACCGCGGTTTTTCGCCCTTCGTACAAGGAACTTGTCTTTTAAATTGATTTTGGAGGTCAAGAGATGAAAACATATCTGGTCAAGCAAAAGTTTCGCTTAGGCGGGGAGAAATTTGATATCAAGGATGATAGAGGAAATGTGGAATATCAAGTGGAAGGATCTTTTTTCAAAATTCCTAAGACTTTTACCATCTACGATGCGAATGGTGAACAGGTCAGTCAGATTACCAAAACCTTTCTAACCTTCATGCCCCAGTTTAAAATCAAACTCAGTGACGGGGCGAGCTTTTACATTCGTCAGAAGTTCACTATCTTCCGTGATAAGTATGAGTTTGATAATCTAGGTCTTCGAATTGAAGGCAATTTCTGGGATTGGAATTTCAAATTGTTGGATGACCGCGATCAACTTGTCGCCGAAATTAAGGAAGAAATTTTCCACTTAACCTCGACTTACGCAGTAACTGTCCTTGAGGACTCTTATGCAGATTTGGTCATTTCTCTCTGTGTCGCTATTGACTATGTAAAAATGCTGGAAAGCTCGTCATAGGAACAATATTGAAAAGATTAAAAAAGAATGAAGGAGAAAAACATATGAAACAATTATCTAGCGCTCAAATCCGCCAAATGTGGCTTGATTTCTGGGCAAGTAAAGGCCACTCTGTAGAACCATCAGTCAGCTTGGTTCCAGTAAACGACCCAACACTTTTGTGGATCAACTCAGGGGTTGCTACCCTTAAGAAATACTTTGACGGAACCATCATTCCTGAAAATCCGCGTATTACCAATGCCCAAAAGGCTATCCGTACCAACGACATCGAAAACGTAGGGAAAACTGCGCGTCACCATACCATGTTTGAAATGTTGGGGAACTTTTCTATCGGTGATTATTTCCGTGATGAGGCTATCACTTGGGCTTATGAGCTTTTGACAAGCCCAGAATGGTTTGATTTTCCTAAAGACAAACTATATATGACCTACTATCCAGATGATAAAGATTCTTACAACCGCTGGATTGAAGTAGGAGTGGACCCAAGCCACTTGATCCCAATCGAAGACAACTTCTGGGAAATCGGTGCGGGACCTTCTGGACCAGATACAGAGATTTTCTTTGACCGTGGAGAAGTCTTTGACCCAGAAAATATTGGCATTCGTCTTCTTGAAGAAGATATCGAAAACGACCGTTACATCGAAATCTGGAATATCGTTTTGTCACAATTTAATGCTGACCCTGCTGTTCCTCGTAGTGAGTACAAGGAATTGCCACACAAGAACATTGATACGGGCGCTGGTTTGGAACGTTTGGTGGCAGTTATCCAAGGGGCTAAGACAAACTTTGAAACTGACCTCTTCATGCCAATCATTCGTGAAGTTGAGAAATTGTCTGATAAGGTCTACGACCAAGATGGCGACAACATGAGCTTCAAGGTCATTGCAGACCACATCCGTTCACTTTCATTTGCCATCGGTGATGGTGCTCTTCCAGGAAATGAAGGCCGTGGTTATGTTCTTCGCCGTCTTCTCCGTCGTGCTTCTATGCACGGTCAAAAATTGGGCATCAACGAGCCTTTTCTTTACAAACTCGTTCCAACTGTTGGAAAAATCATGGAAAGCTACTATCCAGAAGTGCTTGAAAAACGGGACTTTATTGAAAAAATTGTGAAGAGCGAGGAAGAGTCATTTGCCCGTACCCTTCATTCAGGTCAACACTTTGCCCAAGGTATCGTAGCAGACTTGAAAGAAAAAGGCCAAACAGTTATCGCTGGTTCAGATGTCTTCAAACTCTACGACACATATGGATTCCCAGTAGAATTGACTGAAGAAATTGCTGAAGAAGCTGGGATGACTGTAGACCGTGGAGGTTTTGAAGCAGCCATGAAAGAGCAGCAAGAACGTGCGCGTGCGTCTGCTGTTAAGGGTGGCTCAATGGGTATGCAAAATGAAACCCTCCAAAACATTACAGTGGAAAGTGTCTTCAACTACAATGCTAGTCAATTGCCTTCTAAGTTGGTGGCTATCGTAGCTGAAAACGCTGAAGTAGAAGCTGTTTCTGAAGGAACTGCCTCTCTTATCTTTGCGGAAACACCATTCTACGCTGAAATGGGTGGACAAGTAGCTGACCACGGTCAAATCTTGGATGCTGCAGGAAATCTTGTTGCTACTGTGACAGATGTTCAAAAAGCACCAAATGGACAACCACTCCATACCGTTGAAGTTCTTGCTCCTCTTGCTTTGAACCAAGAATACACCTTGGCAATTGATACCAATCGTCGTAACCGTGTCATGAAAAACCACACAGCCACTCACTTGCTCCATGCGGTCCTTCACAATATCCTTGGTCACCATGCGACACAAGCAGGATCTCTGAACGAAGTCGAATTCCTTCGCTTTGACTTCACGCACTTCCAAGCCGTAACTCCTGAAGAGTTGCGTGCTATTGAGCAACAAGTCAATGAGAAAATCTGGGAAGCAATTGCAGTAGAAACTGTTGAGACAGATATTGACACTGCCAAGGAAATGGGAGCTATGGCCCTCTTTGGTGAGAAATACGGTAAGGAAGTTCGTGTTGTGACCATCGGTGATTACTCTGTTGAGCTTTGTGGTGGTACCCACGTAGGTAATACTTCTGAGATTGGCCTCTTCAAGATTGTCAAAGAAGAAGGAATCGGATCAGGAACTCGTCGTATCTTGGCAGTGACTGGTAAGGAAGCATTTGAAGCCTACCGTGAACAAGAAGACGCTTTGAAAGCTGTCGCAGCAACTCTTAAAGCACCTCAACTCAAGGAAGCGCCTCACAAGGTTGAAGGACTTCAAGAGCAACTCCGTCAACTTCAAAAAGAAAATGCAGAATTGAAGGAAAAAGCAACAGCAGCAGCCGCAGGTGATGTCTTCAAGAATGTGAAGGAAGTCAACGGACACCGTTACATTGCAAGCCAAGTTTCTGTATCAGATGCAGGTGCCCTTCGTACCTTTGCGGATAACTGGAAACAAAAAGACTACTCTGATGTGCTTGTCCTAGTTGCCGCTATTGGTGACAAGGTGAACCTTCTTGTAGCTAGCAAGACAAAAGATATCCACGCAGGTAACTTGGTTAAAGAATTGGCTCCAATTGTTGATGGACGTGGTGGTGGTAAACCAGACATGGCCATGGCAGGAGGAAGCAACCAAGCGAAAATCCAAGAATTGTTGGATGCAGTAGCAGGTAAATTATAAGAAAACATTTAGGATCTATCCATTTGGGTAGGTCTTTTTGCATACACAAAAAAGCCAAATCCGGTTGGATTTGACTTGTACCTGATAGGTTTATTTTGCTACCCAGACACTGACTGAACCCGCTGCTACTGGAAATTCTCCATAACCTTCAGCATTGATTGTAACTTGTGCTGGATGATTTTCAAGGATGTCAACAAAGGTTTGGTCAGCCCATTCTTGCCCGACAAACATAGACTTGCTGTTTTCTTGGTCATTGGAGATAAGGACAGCGATTGGGGATTGATGTTCAGCGCCTGAACGAACCCATCCGATGCAGTTGGCATCGTCAAAGTAGTCTGTTTGCTCTCCATAGGCCAAATCTTTTCGGATGGCTAGGAGACGGTCAAGAACTTCTCTGAAATCTTCTTGGGCATATTGCCCTGAAATGCCGTAATAGTCTCCATAAAAGACACATGGAAGGCCTTGCTCACGAAGAAGGATGAGCGCATAGGCTGCTGGCTTGAACCATTCTTCAACAGTAGACTCAAGGGCTTGTCCTCGTTGAGTATCATGGTTGTCGACAAAGGTTACAGCCTTATCGGGTTTTAGTTCAACCAAGCTATCTGTGAAAATGTTACGAAGGTCGTAGCTTGCTCCAGCATGGCTAGCTTCAAAGAGGTTTTGGTGGAGGCGAACATCGACAAGGTCAAAGCGTTCTTCCGTTTTTTCAAGATAGTCCAGATTGGCTTCCTTATCAGGATTCCAAAATTCACCAAAAACATAGAAATCCTCACCGTATTTTTCCTTCATATCACGAATGAAATTGCCCATAAAGAAGGAGTCGATGTGCTTAACGGCATCCAAGCGGAAACCAGCTACACCAGTCGTTTCCATGAACCAGTCAGCCCAGTCATAGATGTTTTGGATGACTTCAGGGTGTTTAAAGTCCAGGTCAGCATACATGAGGTAGTCGTAGTTACCGTTTTCGTTATCGACCAATTCCTCATTTGCCCAGCCTTTGTTGTCCCCCTGGATCAAGTAAATGCCAGACTTACGGCGCTTGGCATCATAGTCTGTACCTGTGAAGTGGTACCAGTGCCAGTGGAAGTCATTGTAGGTGTCTTGGCGACCATCGAAGGTGAAGTGGGTCCAGCCATTAATAGTAAAGGGCTCGCTTAGTTGAACGGTACGATCCTCAGGGTCCACTTCAATAACCTGAAAGGCTTCCATGTGATCGGCTGCAGCCTTGTGATTGAGCACCACATCGGCCATAGGTTGAATTCCCTGTGCCTTTAGGGCTTGAATGGCTTGAAGATAGTCTTCTTTAAACCCATACTTGGTGCGGACAGTACCTTTTTGGTTAAACTCGCCTAAGTCGAATAAGTCATAGACCCCATAGCCGACATCTTTTTCATTGGTTGCCTTAAAAGCTGGTGGCATCCAGACGTGACTAATCCCCAGATGAGCTAGGTGTGAAGCATCTTCAGCCAGTCGCGTCCAGTGTTGGCCGTCGTGAGGCAAATACCATTCAAAGTATTGCATAAGTGTCTGATTTTGCATTGTTTTTCCTCTTGCTTATCAATGTTGTGTTTTATTCTACCATAAAGTTCAGAACTAGGCAAACGTTTGCGCAAGATTCTATACTCATTTCTGAAATTGTCTATTTTTATCGATTAAAATCTCTCTTTCCATCACAAGGGAAAGGATGTTTTGGTGAAAAAGTAAATGGAATAAACTTATTTTAACAAAAATGACACTCAGTAAACTAAAGTACAAATGGTTAAACGGTTTCTTTTTTGAGAATTGTCACAAAATTTGCTATAATAGTAGCTATGAATAGAATTAGGGTCAGCAGACGCGTTGAAAAAAAGCTAGCTAAGGGTCTAGTTCTTTTGGAAGCAAGTGATTTAACAGATATTGAACTGACGGATCAGGCAGTAGAAGTTCTTAGTCAAGACGGGAAGTTTTTAGGGAGCGCCTATCTTTCCCAGCAGAACAAGGGCATTGGCTGGTTCATCAGCAAGGAAAAGGTTCGTTTCAATCAAGCCTTTTTTGAAATCCTGTTTCGTAAGGCCAAGGAAGCTAGAAAGCCTTATTATCAAGATGACTTGACCACTGCCTTTCGCCTTTTTAACCAAGAGGGGGATGGTTTTGGTGGTCTGACTGTTGATCTCTATGGAGATTATGCTGTCTTTTCTTGGTACAACTCCTTTGTTTACCAGATTCGTGAGCTGATCGTAAAGGCTTTTAAGGAAGTTTTCCCTGAGGTCTTGGGAGCTTATGAAAAGATTCGTTTTAAAGGTCTAGACTACGAGTCTGCCTATGTTTATGGTGAGGAAGCGCCAGATTATTTTACTGTTCTTGAGAATGGCGTGCTCTATCAAGTCTTTATGAATGATGGCTTGATGACAGGGATTTTCCTAGACCAGCATGAGGTTCGTGGGAATCTGGTTGACGGCCTAGCTATGGGCAAATCTTTGCTCAATATGTTTTCCTATACGGCTGCCTTTTCAGTTGCTGCAGCTATGGGAGGCGCCAGTGAGACGACTTCTGTCGACTTGGCCAAACGGTCTAGAGAGCTGTCAGAAGCCCATTTTCATGCAAATGGACTCAGCACGGACAATCATCGTTTTATCGTTATGGATGTCTTTGAGTACTTCAAGTATGCCAAGAGAAAAGGCTTGACCTATGATGTGATTGTGCTTGATCCGCCGAGCTTTGCCCGCAATAAAAAACAAACATTCTCTGTAGCTAAGGACTATCACAAGTTGATTTCCCAGAGTCTAGAGATTTTAAATCCGGGAGGCATTATCATTGCCAGTACCAATGCTGCCAATGTTTCCCGCCAGAAATTTACAGAACAAATTGATAAAGGTTTTGCAGGAAGAAGGTATCAGATTTTAAACCAATATGGTCTTCCAGCAGACTTTGCCCATAATAAAAAAGATGAAAGCAGTAATTACCTCAAGGTGATTAGTATGAAGGTTAGTAGATGAAATTAATCGTTTCAGTAATGCCAAGAAGTTTAGAAGAAGCGCAAGAACTGGATGCCACTAGGTATGAAGATGCCGATATCATTGAGTGGCGTGCGGACTTTCTTACAAAGGACGCTATTTTACAGGTAGCACCCGCTATCTTTGAGAAATTTGCAGGACGCGAACTGGTCTTTACCCTTCGGACCCGCGCTGAGGGAGGAGAAATCGAACTTTCCTCAGAAGAGTATGTTCAAATCATCAAGGAAGTTACTCAGCTTTATCAGCCGGATTATGTAGATTTTGAGTATTTCAGCTACAAGGACGTTTTTGAGGAAATGTTGGATTTTCCAAATCTTGTTTTGAGTTACCATAATTTCCAGGAGACACCTGAAAACATGATGGAAATTTTGTCTGAGTTGACCAGTCTCTCTCCGAAAGTGGTCAAGGTATCAGTTATGGCCCATACGGAGCAGGATGTTTTAGACCTGATGAATTACACTCGAGGATTTAAAACACTCAACCCTGAGCAAGAGTACGTGACCATTTCCATGGGGAAAATGGGCAAGGTATCTCGTATCACTTCAGATGTGACAGGTTCAAGTTGGTCATTTGCTAGTCTGGATGAAGCGAGTGCCCCAGGTCAGATTTCGCTATCAAACATGAAGAAAATCAGGGAGATTTTGGATGAGGCTTGATGGCTATACACGTTTAGCTGCAGTTGTTGCCAATCCCATCAAACACTCTATTTCACCCTTTATCCACAATAGGGCCTTTGAGGCGACAGCTACCAATGGTGCCTATGTAGCTTGGGAGATTGAAGCGGGTGACTTGGCAGAAACAGTCGCCAATATTCGCCGTTACCATATGTTTGGGATCAATCTCTCTATGCCTTACAAGGAGCAGGTTATTCCTTATCTGGATGAGTTGAGTGATGAGGCTCGTTTGATTGGGGCGGTCAATACTGTTGTCAATCATAATGGCACTTTAATTGGATATAATACAGATGGCAAGGGATTTTTTAAGAGCTTGCCTTCTTTTACAATCTCAGATAAGAAAATGACCATTCTGGGAGCAGGGGGCGCGGCCAAATCAATTTTGGCGCAAGCTATTTTGGATGGCGTCAGTCAGATTTCGGTCTTTGTTCGTTCAGTTTCTACGGAAAAAACAAGACCTTACCTAGATAAGTTACAGGAGCAGACAGGCTTTAAAGTGGACTTGTATGCTTTAGAGGATCTTTTTGAACTGCAATCAAGGGTTGCTGAGTCGGACCTGCTCGTCAATGCGACTAGTGTGGGAATGGATGGTCAGTCGTCGCCAGTTCCAGAAAGTATCAATTTGCCAGAGGCTCTCTTGGTCGCAGATATCATTTACCAACCTTTTGAGACACCATTTTTGAAATGGGCTAGAAGCCAGGGCAATCCAGCTGTCAATGGTCTAGGAATGTTGCTCTATCAGGCTGCTGAAGCTTTTCAACTGTGGACAGGTAAAGAAATGCCGACAGAAGAAATTTGGCAGTCCTTAACAGAAAAATATAAATAGTGAAAAGGAGACCCTACTATGAAAATCAGAATCGATATTCCGCATCATCCTTATGATATTCAGATTGAAAAAGGTTGTCTGGCTCAGGCTGGTCAATGGTTGCGAGAACTCTGGCAACCTCAAAAAGTGGTCATTGTAACCGATAACCATGTAGCTTCTCTCTATGCAGAGAAGGTTAAACTCAGCCTAGAAGATGCTGGTTTTCAGGTAGCTGTTTTTGACTTTTTAGAAGGCGAAGAAAGAAAGAATTTAACAACTGTTCAGAAAGTCTATGAATTTCTAGTCAAGCAGGGGTTGACTCGTAGCGATGGGATTGTGGCTCTTGGTGGAGGTGTTGTTGGGGATCTGGCTGGTTTTGTAGCTTCTACCTATATGCGGGGCATTCACTTTGTTCAGATTCCGACTAGTTTGACTGCCCAGGTTGATTCTTCTATCGGTGGAAAGACGGGTGTTAACACTCCTTTTGCTAAAAATATGGTGGGAACTTTTGCCCAACCAGATGGGGTTCTGATTGACCCGCTTGTCCTTGAAACACTCGGAAAAAGAGAGTTGATTGAAGGAATGGGTGAGGTTATCAAGTACGGCTTGATTGAGGATCCAGAACTGTGGGCTCTCTTAACGGACCTGGATGGTTCTGTTGAGAGTATACTGGAACATGCGGAGACTTTAATTGAACATTCTTGTCAGGTGAAGCGCAAGATGGTGGTTGAGGATGAGTTGGACAATGGTGTTCGCCTTTACCTCAATTTTGGGCACACTATTGGCCATGCTATTGAAGCGACTGCCGGTTATGGCAAAGTCATGCATGGTGAGGCTGTGGCCATGGGAATGGTGCAGATTGCCAAGGTTGCTGAGGGAAAAGGCCTCATGTCAGAAGGAATAACCCAGTCCATTACAGAGATGTGTCAGAAATTTGGACTACCTGTTGACTATGAAAACTGGGATGTTGACAAGCTTTATCAAGCTTTGACTCATGACAAGAAAGCGCGTGGCAATACCTTGAAATTGGTCTTGGTACCAGAGCTTGGTTCAGCGACCATTCACCCAGTTTCTCTGGAAGAGATGAAAGACTACTTGGTAAAATAAGGAGAGTGTATGAGATATTTAACTGCAGGAGAATCACACGGACCCCGTCTGACGGCTATTATCGAGGGAATTCCCGCTGGACTTCCTTTGACAGCTGAGGATATTAATGGAGACCTTAAACGCCGTCAGGGTGGCTACGGTCGTGGTGGCCGTATGAAGATTGAGAGTGACCAGGTTGTCTTTACTTCGGGAGTTCGTCACGGGAAAACGACAGGGGCTCCCATTACCATGGATGTTGTCAATAAAGACCACCAAAAATGGCTGGACATCATGTCTGCAGAAGACATCGAAGACCGCCTCAAAAGCAAGCGAAAAATCACTCATCCTCGTCCAGGTCACGCCGACTTGGTAGGGGGGATCAAGTATCGTTTTGATGATTTACGAAATTCTTTGGAACGTTCATCAGCTCGTGAAACCACCATGCGAGTAGCAGTTGGAGCAGTAGCCAAACGTCTCTTAACTGAACTGGATATGGAGATTGCCAACCACGTTGTGGTTTTTGGAGGCAAGAAAATTGATGTACCTGAAAATCTGACCGTGGCTGAGATTAAGCAACGAGCTGCCCAGTCTGAAGTTTCTATTGTCAACCAAGAAAGAGAACAGGAAATCAAGGATTACATTGACCAAATCAAGCGTGACGGTGATACTATCGGTGGAGTTGTGGAGACAGTTGTCGGAGGCGTACCAGTCGGCCTTGGTTCCTATGTTCAATGGGACAGAAAATTGGATGCGCGATTGGCCCAAGCAGTTGTTTCTATCAATGCCTTTAAAGGAGTAGAATTTGGTCTTGGTTTTGAAGCTGGTTACCGTAAAGGCAGCCAGGTTATGGATGAAATTCTCTGGTCTAAAGAAGACGGCTATACTCGTCGTACCAATAATCTGGGTGGTTTCGAAGGTGGTATGACCAATGGGCAACCGATTGTTGTTCGTGGTGTTATGAAACCCATTCCCACTCTTTACAAACCATTGATAAGTGTGGATATCGAAACCCACGAACCTTACAAGGCAACTGTTGAGAGAAGTGATCCGACTGCTCTTCCAGCAGCAGGTGTGGTCATGGAAGCCGTTGTAGCAACGGTTCTGGCACAAGAAATCCTTGAAAAATTCTCATCAGATAATCTTGAAGAATTAAAAGAGGCAGTTGCCAAGCACCGAGACTATACAAAGAACTATTAAGGAGTCCTTATGGCAAAAACCATCTATATTGCAGGTCTCGGTTTGATTGGTGCTTCGATGGCACTCGGTATCAAGCGCGATCATCCTGATTATGAAATTTTAGGTTATAATCGCAGTCAAGCTTCAAGAGACATTGCCTTGGAGCGGGGGATGATTGACCGTGCGACGGATGATTTTGCCAGTTTCGCTCCCCTAGCAGATGTCATCATACTGACCTTGCCAATCAAACAGACCATTGCTTTTATTAAGGAGTTGGCAGATTTAGACTTGAAAGAAGGCGTCATTATTTCAGATGCGGGCTCTACCAAGGCTGCCATTGTGGAAGTTGCTGAGGAATACTTGGCTGGCAAGTCAATTCGTTTTGTCGGGGCTCATCCCATGGCTGGTAGCCACAAGACAGGAGCTGCCTCGGCAGATGTCAATCTCTTTGAGAATGCCTACTATATCTTTACTCCATCTAGTTTGACTAGTTCAGACACGCTTGAGGAAATGAAGGACCTACTTTCTGGTATCCATGCTCGTTTTATCGAGATTGATGCCAAGGAGCATGATCGGGTGACTTCTCAGATTAGCCATTTTCCTCATATTCTAGCTTCCAGCCTCATGGAGCAGACAGCAGTCTATGCACAAGAACATGAAATGGCAAGGCGCTTTGCAGCGGGTGGTTTTCGAGATATGACTCGCATTGCAGAGAGTGAACCAGGTATGTGGACTTCCATTCTCTTGTCTAATCGTGAGACCATTCTAGAGCGAATTGCGGATTTCAAGGAGCGTTTGGAAGCGATTGGCCAGTCTATCAGCAAGGGAGATGAAGAGCAAATTTGGAACTTTTTCAATCAAGCACGTGAGCAACGGCAGGCCATGGAAATCCATAAGCGTGGTGGTGTGGATAGCTCTTACGACCTCTATGTCGATGTTCCCGATGAAGAAGATGTCATCTTGCGGATTTTGGAATTGCTACGAGGAACTTCCTTGGTCAACATTCACATCAACGAAGAAAACCGTGAGGATATTCACGGGATTCTACAAATTTCCTTTAAAAATGCTCAAGACTTAGAACGAGCTGAGCGTTTAATCACAGAAAATACCGACTACACAGTCGTCATCAAATAAGGAGAAAATCATGTCAAATATTTACGATAGTGCAAATGAACTTAGTCGCGGATTACGCGAATTACCAGAATACAAGGCGGTTAAGGCAGCAAAAGATGCCATCCAAGCTGATACGGAAGCCAGCAAGATTTTTGCAGATTACCTTGCCTTCCAGCAAGAAATCCAAGTCATGGCGCAAACTGGACAAATGCCAGATGCTTCTTTCCAAGAAAAGATGCAGTCCTTTAGTAAGCAAATCCAAGAGAACGCTCTTTTGTCAGATTTCTTTGCCAAACAGCAACAATTGTCTATTTACCTTTCAGACATTGAAAAAATTGTCTTTGAACCTGTTTCAGAATTATTGAAATAGTATTTTATCTGTATAAAAGCCAGAAATTTCAGGAATTTCTGGCTTTTTTGTGATAAAATAAGAAAAAGTATTGCAAGTATGAGGTCAACTATGAAACTAAAAACAAACATTCGCCACTTACATGGTAGTATCCGGGTTCCAGGTGATAAGTCCATCAGCCACCGTTCGATTATCTTTGGAAGTTTGGCTGAAGGTGAGACTAAGGTTTATGATATTTTGCGTGGCGAGGACGTGCTCTCGACTATGCAGGTTTTTCGTGACCTTGGTGTTGAAATTGAGGATACAGACGGTGTGATTACCATTCAAGGTGTGGGCATGGATGGCTTAAAAGCTCCGCAAAACGCCTTGGATATGGGAAATTCTGGCACCTCGATTCGCCTGATCTCAGGTGTCCTTGCTGGTGCAGACTTCGAAGTAGAGATGTTTGGAGATGATAGTCTTTCTAAACGTCCTATGGATCGCGTGACGATTCCATTGAAAAAAATGGGCGTTAGCATTTCAGGGCAAACCGAGCGAGACCTGCCTCCTCTTCGCCTAAAAGGGACGAAAAATTTAAGACCGATTCACTATGAGTTGCCAATCGCCTCTGCTCAGGTCAAGTCTGCCTTGATATTTGCAGCCTTGCAGGCTCAGGGGGAGTCCGTGATTATCGAGAAAGAATGTACTCGTAACCACACCGAAGATATGCTACAGCAATTTGGTGGTCAATTAAGTGTGGACGGAAAGAAAATCACAGTCCAAGGGCCGCAAAAACTGACTGGACAAAAGGTAGTTGTCCCAGGAGATATCTCCAGTGCAGCCTTTTGGTTGGTCGCAGGTTTGATTGTTCCAAGCTCTCGTGTAGTGCTGCAGAATGTGGGCATCAATGAAACTCGTACTGGTATTATTGATGTCATTCGCGCCATGGGTGGAAAACTAGAAATAACTGAAATCGATCCTGTCGCTAAATCAGCAACCTTGACTGTCGAGTCTTCAGACCTCAAAGGAACAGAGATTGGTGGAGCCTTGATTCCCCGCTTGATTGATGAATTACCCATTATTGCTCTTCTCGCGACACAAGCACAAGGTGTAACGGTCATTAAGGATGCTGAGGAACTCAAGGTAAAGGAAACAGACCGCATTCAGGTGGTGGCAGATGCCTTAAATAGCATGGGAGCGGACATCACTCCTACAGCAGATGGGATGATTATCAAAGGAAAATCAAGACTTCATGGCGCTAGAGTCAATACGTTTGGTGACCATCGAATTGGAATGATGACAGCTATTGCAGCTCTCTTGGTTGCTGATGGAGAAGTGGAACTTGACCGTGCTGAAGCCATCAATACCAGCTATCCTAGCTTCTTTGATGATTTGGAGAGCTTGATTAATGGCTAAGGTATTACTCGGATTTATGGGGGCGGGCAAATCGACAATCGCTAGAGGATTGGCCCCAGTCTACATCGATATGGATGCCTTAATCGAGGAACGTTTGGGCATGTCCATTGCGAATTTTTTCACTGAAAAGGGAGAAGATGCCTTTCGTCAAGTAGAGTCAGAAGTCCTAGCTGACTTATTAAAAACAGATCACGTTGTGTCAACTGGCGGAGGAGTTGTCATTTCTCAGAAAAATCGCGACTTGCTCAAAACCAATCCTGATAACATCTACCTAAAAGCAGATTTTGAAACCCTCTACCAACGTATCGTAGCTGATAAGGACAATCAGCGCCCGCTCTTTCTTAACAAAAGCAAGGAAGAACTGGCAACTATTTTCCAAGAAAGACAAGCTTGGTATGAGGAAGTAGCCAGTCGGGTTTTGGATGTGACCAAGTTAAGCCCAGAGGAAATTATAGAGGAACTGAGATGAAAATTGCCTATCTAGGTCCCAAGGGATCTTTTTCGCATCATGTTGTGCAGACAGCCTTTCCCAAAGAGGAATTGCAGGCTTTTGCCAATATCACAGATGTTATCAAGGCCTATGAACAGGGCTTGGTGGACTATTCGGTGGTGCCAGTTGAAAATTCTATTGAGGGTAGTGTCCATGAAAGTTTGGATTATCTTTTTCATCAGGCTCGCATCCAAGCAGTTGCAGAAATCGTTCAGCCCATTCACCAGCAGTTGATGGCGGTTCCCGGTCAGTCAAAAATTGAGAAAATTTTTTCTCATCCTCAGGCTCTGGCTCAAGGAAAGAGATTCATCGACAAACACTATCCAGAGGCCAAAATTGAGGTAACCGCCAGTACAGCCTATGCGGCTCGCTTTATTTCGGAACATCCAGACCAGCCATATGCAGCTATTGCTCCTAAAAGTTCAGCTGAAGAATATGGCTTGGAATTGATTGCCGAGGATATTCAGGAAATGGAAGCCAATTTCACACGTTTTTGGGTCTTAGGGGCAGAGATACCGAAGATTCCTTTGAACTCGCAAGCTGAAAAAATGAGTTTGGCCTTGACCTTACCAGACAACCTACCTGGTGCTCTTTACAAGGCACTTTCGACCTTTGCTTGGAGAGGGATTGACTTAACAAAGATTGAAAGTCGCCCCCTTAAAACAGCCTTGGGAGAATACTTTTTCATTATCGATGTAGACTATAGTGACAAAGAACTGGTTCATTTTGCAAGACAAGAACTAGAAGCTATTGGAATCCAGCACAAGATCCTGGGAACCTACCAGATTTTTACCATAACTGATATAGAAAAGGAGAGTCAATGAGCAAAGAAAATCCTTTAAGTCATCACGAGCAGTTACGTTATGACTATCTCTTCAAAAATATTCATTACCTCAACGACCGTGAACGGAGGGAATTTGATTATCTGCAACAGAAAATGGCAGGTCCCAAGTCTGAAGTTCACCATTTCTACCAAGAAGAAAAAGAAGAATCTTGGGGTAGAGATATTGATCTTCCGACTTATGGCAGTAGAAGCCGGTCTAAGAAACGTGAAAAGGTAGCTCCTCAACCTAAAGTCAAAAAGAAAAAGAGAAGAATTCGCTTCAAACGAATATTGACTTGGTTCCTGCTGTTGGTTACCTGTGTAGTTGCAGGGATGATTTTTATGTTTCTTCGAGGGTTCCAGTCAGCAGCCAATCCAACAAATAAGCCAGCTGACGCCAAGGCCGCTCAAGTAGAGGTCTTTAACGGTCAGGATACCAAAGATGGTGTGAATATCCTAGTCATGGGGACAGATGGCCGTATCGGTCAAAATAGTGCAGAAACCCGTACTGATACGATCATGGTACTGAATGTCAGTGGATCGGATAAGAAGATCAAACTAGTCAGCTTTATGCGTGACAACTTAGTTTATATCGACGGGTACAGTAAGATTGTAAATGGCCAGAAACAAACGGATAACAAACTCAATGTTGCTTATGAACTTGGGGAACAAGAAGGGCAAAAGGGGGCTGAAATGGTCCGCAAGGTTCTAAAAGACAACTTTGATTTGGATATTAAGTACTATGCCCTGGTCGACTTCCAGGCCTTTGCAACAGCTATTGATACCCTCTTCCCTGACGGAGTAACGATTGATGCTCAATTCTCAACATTGAATGGTCAACCTCTGACAGAAGCCACAGTCGGAGATGACCTTCATGCAACAGAGACAGAGTCCCCAACTCAAACTATCAAAGTTGGAAAACAGCAAATGAATGGCTCCACCTTGCTGAACTATGCTCGCTTCCGTGATGATGATGAGGGAGACTATGGCCGTACCAAACGTCAGCAACAAGTCATGTCAGCTGTTCTTGAGCAAATCAAAGATCCAACCAAGCTCTTTACGGGGTCAGAGGCACTTGGAAAAGTCTTTGGCATGACATCAACAAATCTACCATATAGCTTCTTGTTGACCAATGGCTTATCTGTCCTAGAAGGTGCTCAAAATGGCATTGAAAGACTCACCGTCCCAGAACTTGGTGACTGGGTGGACGCTTATGATATCTATGGTGGACAAGGACTTCTAGTTGATCAAAATAAATACCAGACCAAACTCGCCCAAATGGGAATGAGATAGAATACTATAAAAAAATCAAAGTTTGAATCACCAGTGAAAAAGTGGTTTAGGCTTTGATTTTTCTTAGTATCTGATGGATTTTTAGGGCTTTTTTATGGTATAATAAAACGATATAACTCGTTATTGGACAGAAGAGGAGAGACATGAGTGATTTGAAAGCGATTCAGGCTCGTAGTCTGGAAATGGCTGAATATTTCGTCGCATTTTGTAAAGAACATGATTTGTTGTGCTATCTCTGTGGTGGAGGAGCTATTGGTGCCCTTCGTAACAAAGGTTTCATTCCTTGGGATGATGATTTGGACTTTTTCATGCCACGTAAGGACTATGAAAAATTAGCAGAACTGTGGCCACGTTATGCAGACGAGCGTTATTTCTTGTTAAAGAGTAACAAAGATTTTGTAGACCGTAACCTTTTTATTACCATTCGTGACAAGGAAACCACTTGTATCAAGCCTTATCAGAAGGATTTGGATTTGCCACACGGTTTGGCCTTGGATGTTTTACCTTTAGATTATTATCCTAAAAATCCAGCTGAGCGTAAGAAACAAGTTCGTTGGGCCCTGATTTATTCACTCTTTTGTGCGCAAACTATCCCAGAAAAGCATGGTGCAGTCATGAAATGGGGAAGTCGTATCTTACTCGGCCTGACTCCAAAATCTCTACGTTATCGCATTTGGAAAAAAGCTGAAAAAGAAATGACCAAGTATGGTCTGGCTGAGAGCGATGGAATTACGGAATTATGCTCAGGTCCCGGCTACATGCGAAACAAGTACCCAATCGCATCCTTTGAAGACAATCTTTTCTTGCCATTTGAAGGAACTGAGATGCCCATTCCAGTCGGCTATGATGCCTATCTCAGCA
Organism: Streptococcus sp. CF10-1; assembly: GCF_024295825.1. Lineage (GTDB taxonomy): Bacteria > Bacillota > Bacilli > Lactobacillales > Streptococcaceae > Streptococcus. The sequence continues at coordinate 157,451 of NZ_JANCPQ010000001.1, forward strand.
CTGCTTTTGGGGACTATATGACACCGCCACCAGCGGACAAGCAAGTACCGCATCATGACGCCATTATAGCAGACATGGACAAGAGCTACACAGAGTATAAGGGAGAATATGGAGCATGATGGGAGAAAAAATAAGCGTTATCGTTCCAGTCTATAATGTAGAAGCCTATTTGGAAAAGTGTGTAGAATCCATTTTAAAACAGACCTATACCAACTTGGAAATTCTTCTTGTCAATGATGGTTCGACGGATAATAGTGGAGAACTGTGTGATCAATTAGCGTCTCAGTATGAGAATATCAAGGTTTATCATATCGAAAATGCTGGTGTTTCAAATGCTAGAAATATGGGAATTCAGCTAGCAACGGGTTCTTGGGTTACCTTTATTGATAGCGATGATTTCGTTACCCAAGATTACCTAGCTACTTTAGCAAGTGCAGTTGAAGGGTTGAATGTAGGCTTTGCAATTGCTCCTCTGCACCATATCAAAAATGGCATTGTAACAGACCTACCTTCACATTCTGGAAAAACAGAACTCTGGTCAACAGAAGAAACCATGAAGGAACTACTGATGACTACCAGAACATCATTTTTTCCAGTTGCAAAACTGTTTAAGAGAGACCTGCTTGCAGATGAAAAGTTTAATACAAACTATCACCTAGCTGAAGATGCTCTATTTTTAACTGAATTGCTACTAAAGACAAGATGCAGTTGCGTATTTATTGACAAACCTGTTTATTATTATGATCATCGTGAGGGAAGTGCAACGACATCTGTTAATCGATATGTATTTGACACAATAGAAGTTTATAAGCAAATAATTGCTCAAGTTTCACAAGCCTTCCCTAATTTAAAATACGAATTAATAAATAGAGAATGTTGGTCGTACATTACAGTTTACGATAAAATTATCTTTACTTCACGTGAAGAGTATCAAAAGGAGAAAGCCGAGCTGAGGAATTGGATTGTTCAGCACCGACGCGAAATATGGAAGGATGCTTATTTCACTACTTTTCGCAAGATAGCTATCCTATCACTTGTCATTTCTCCATGGCTATATAAGAAAATTGTTGGATTAAAAAACTAATATCATGAGAAGGAGTTGAAAATGAATTTTTCAAAAATGGATGAATACTTTGAAAAATCAAAACTATGGATTGCATATCTATTTGTTTTTATTTCGATTTTAAGTATGAGTTCACTGGTTTATAAGATAGCAAATCCCCTCTACAAGGGATTATCAGCGATTGTAGTGCTTTATATTTGCTATACTTTATTGTTTAAGTGGAAAGAAATCACAACAGATCGCAAATTTCTATCCTTATTTGGACTCTTAGCTGGAAGTCATCTGCTATCAGCTATTTTCAATCGCTCTGGACATCTGATTGGAAATGTGATTGAAATCCTCTTCATGGTAACCTATGTTTTATTATTTACCATGTTACAATCAGGGCAACTTAAAAAATTATTTGACTGGATTGCCTATACGGTGCAAATTGTATCTTTTTCTTCAGCAATTTTTGCGTTTGGTTTATTGGTAAGTAGAGTCCTTATCCTATTTAAGATTGGTGAACAATCTTATTACTATGGTGTCATGAATGGCCGTCTGTGGGGGATTGTCAATCCAAATGCTAGTGCGATATTTTCATACATTAGCATTATTTTGGCTATGTATTTGATCCATAAAGGAAGTAAATATTCTGTTTATCTTAAACTGAATAATGTGATTCAATTCGTTTACTTCGCTACGATGCAAAGTCGAGGAGCCTTACTTTCTTTACTTCTCATGATTGGACTCTATAGTTTCTTTGCTACTAGAGGAAGTATCGTTAAACGATTCCTCACTTTTATAGTTGCTGGTTTGCTGATTACTGCAACTAATATTGGATTAAGCTATGTAACTTCAATCTATATCTCATCTGAAACAGCGACTGTCTTAGATTTAAACAAAGGACAATCCTATGCTGAAACAGATTCGTCTGTCACTAAGAAGAACGGCGAGCTCCATCTGATCGAAACAACACCAAGTGGTAGAACCTATATCTGGAAAAATGCCATCAAGATGGGAAGTGCCAAACCAATTTTTGGTTATGGTGTACGAAACGTTCCAGATTACTACACAGAATATTTCAGTAAATTTGAGATTCAAAACTCCCTTATCGGTGGGAATTTCCATAACATTTTTGTGACCATATTTGTCAGTTCGGGAGTTCTAGGTTTGCTATCCTTCCTTCTTGTACTGGCTTATGTCATCAAGCGCTTTTTAACGTATTTGATTGTTTCCAAGAAAAATACTGATAAATTGATCATGATCCTTTTCTTCGGTATCTTGTTTGGTCAATTATTTGAAAGTCAGATTATGTATTCAACCAACTTTATCAATATCATCTTCTGGCTAGCGATTGGCTATGGACTTGTAGTCTGCAAACGAGATGAAGGAGTTCGGTACCAAGAAGTAACAGATGTTAAAGAAATTCAAGAGATGGAACTTGGAATCATGGAGTATATTCATGAAGTTTGTCAGGAAATTGGGGTCAAGTATTTCTTAGCATATGGAAGTCTAATTGGTGCTGTTCGCCATCAAGGATTTATCCCTTGGGATGATGACATGGATATCTGCATGTTACGAGAAGATTATGAAAAATTGCAAGACTACCTTATCACTAACCCTGATGAACGTTACGAGGTCATGTCTTATAAAAATAATCTCAACTATGTCTATCCCTTTATGAAAGTGCAGGATAACCATACTTACTTGCTGGAAGAAGATGTTCGCATCGATTCAAATATGGGAATCTATGTAGATATTTTCCCTGTAGATGGCTACGAGGATGACGTACAATTTAAAAACAAGATGACGAAACTGATAAAGAAACGTCAATTGAGTTGCTACACCTTTAAAGGCATTACCAATACGAAAAGTGTACTGAATTCACTGCTACGTTATGTGTCAATTATTATTTTCTATTTCACCAATACGAACAAATACGTTGCCCAGATTGAAGAGCTTGCAAAATCCCGTAAAGTCTCAGATTATGAGCAAGTGGATTATCTTATCTACAAGGATATGAACAAACCAGTGTGGAGACGTGAATGGCTGGAACAAGTTACTACTGGAACATTTGAAGGTAAGGAATTTACCATTCCGAAAAATTATCATGAAATTTTGACCTCAGACTACGGAGACTATATGCAATTGCCACCGGTTGAACAAAGAGTATCTCATCATGATTTTAAATTATGGAAGATTGTTAAAAGGTCTAAATGACGGGATTGGAATTAAGAAACGTTTAAAAATATAGTCAAATTTAGGAGAATAGAACCTATGTCTGAAAGAACTTTAACTCTTGAAGAAATCAAGCAAGTAGAATTGGATATTTTAAAGTATCTACATGATCTTTGTGAACAACATCAAATCAAATACTTTATTGATTTTGGAACCTTACTAGGAGCTGTACGCCATAAAGGATTTATCCCTTGGGATGATGATACAGATATTTCCTTGGCGCGTGATGAATTTGAAAAACTGTATAAGGTTTTACAAAATGAAAATCATCCCTACTACAAATTGATTTCATTCAGAGAAACAAAGGGATACCCATACAGTTATATGAGAGTCTATGATGTAAGGACTCGTCGAGATGCTAACCTCGTAGACCCAACGGTCATATTGGGAACTTGTGTTGACATTTTTCCATATGATGGTGTCGTAACAGAGGAAAGTGACCGTAAGAAAATGAAGCTCTACAAATATTTCATTCGCCTTTCTTCATTGAATTTTAAAGGGATCAAGTCTGAGAATGGTGGACTTAAGAACCTCCCTCGTTATATGGGAACAGCGATTTTCCGCTTAACTTCCCCACAGCTATGGAATCAAAAATTAGAGAGCCTTGCTTTGAAGTATAGTGTAGATCAAGCAACAGATCTTACTTGTACTATCTATGACCCTTATTATCCAAATGGTATAAAAAAAGAATGGCTCTATGATTTGATTGATATGCCTTATGAAGACATTGTGGTCAAGGTTCCGAGAAAATACCATGAAATACTTGCCTACGAATTTGGAGAAAACTATATGACTCCACCACCTATTGAGCAACAAGTCCCAGGAGGGGATAAAAACTACTGGATTGATTAGATTTTTAAAAGTTGCTTAATGTTAAGATAAAGGAGTTTTCAAGGTGAAAAATAAATGGTTATTAAAATCAGTCAGCTATAGTGTTCTCGCATTCTTTCTATTACTGATTCAGTTATCGCAAGGAGTAGATGCAGATACCATCTCTGCAGGTTCGGGCAATCGTATTCATTTCATAAATACAAAAGCAAAATCTGGGAGTGACGCCATCCTTCTGGAAAGCAATGGTCACTATGCTTTGATTGATATGGGAGAAGACTATGATTTTCCTGATGGGAGTGATCCACGTTATCCAAGCCGCTGGGGAATTTCCATGAGAAATTATCAAGTATTGGAGGATCGATTGATTCGCCACTTGGATCAAATAGGTGTAAAAAAATTAGATTTTATTATAGGAACTCATGTCCATAGTGACCATATTGGTGGAGCGGACGAAATACTCAATCGATATCAAGTCGGTAAGTTTTATTTGAAAAAATATTCAGATGATCGGATTACAGCAAACTGGGGACTATGGGATAATCTTTTCAATTATGATAATGCTTTGAGAGCAGCTCAAAAACGAGGAGTTACTCTTATCCAGAATATTTCAGATGAGGATAGCCATCTAAAATTAGGTGATATGGATATCCAACTCTACAACTATAAGAATGAATATGATGCTGACGGAAATCTGAAAAAAGTTCGAGATGATAACTCCAACTCCATCGTTTCAGTAGTGACTGTGGCAGGAAAGAGAATCTATCTTGGTGGAGATTTGGATAATGCCGAAGGAGCAGAAGATAAGTTAGGTCCAGTTATCGGCAAGGTTGATATGATGAAATGGAACCACCATTATGATGCGACAATTTCAAATACGATTAATTTCCTTGAAAACTTATCACCAAAAATGATTATTCAGACAACTGGTGGAGATATTAATGTTGCTTCAACCAGAGAATACCTTCAGAAGAAAAATATTCAGGTTCTTCATGCTGCTAGCCAAACTCAAGACGCTACCGTTTTTGATATTAGCGATAAAGGATTTGCAAATGTTTCAAATACCTTCCCTAATATCCCTGTAGTTGACGAAAAATGGTATCAAGAAGATGGTTATTGGAAATATCGTTTGACTGACGGAGAAATGGCTATCGGCTGGAGAGAGATTGGCGGAGCCACTTATTTCTTTAATGGAAAAGGACAAATGCAAGCAGGTCGCTGGCTTCACCTTAACGACGACTGGGGAGAAAATGCCAAAGGGAATGATTACTATCTGAACCAAAATGGTAAAATGCAAACTGGTGGTTGGTTCAAACTAGATGACTCTTGGTATTATATCCAATCAAATGGTGCTAGACGATTTAGCGAGCTCTCTGAAATTGGAGGGAAAAAGTATCTCTTTGCGGCAGATGGGAAGATGCTAACAGGACACCAAGTTTATAATGGCAAGAAGATGTTCTTTAGCGAAAGTGGTGCACTCCAAACAGCAGGTAAGCCTTCAACATGGCAAAAGATTGATTCAAATTGGTATTTCTATGATGAGGATGGGCTAAAGACCATCGGTAAAAAGAATATCAATGGAAGCACATACTACTTTAATCAAGAAGGTATCATGCAAACTGGCTGGGCCTTTGTTGATGATCACTGGAACTATTTTGCAAGTTCTGGAGCTATGAAAACTGGCTGGGTCAAGGATCAGGAAACATGGTATTATCTGGATAAAGATGGCATCATGTTAACTGGTAGACAAGATATAAATGGTGTTCGTTACTATTTGAATGCTAGTGGTGCCATGCAGACTGGCTGGAAGTGGCAAGACAATAGCTGGTACTTCTATACGAACTCAGGTGCTATGAAAACTGGTTGGTTGAAAGATAAAGAATCATGGTATTATTTGGATCCAGAAACTGGTATTATGGCTGTAGGATCTAAAGAGATTGACGGTAAGAACTATTTCTTCAGCTCTGCAGGTACTATGCAAGTTGGATGGCAGTGGTCAAATGATTCTTGGCATTACTACGCTACGTCGGGCGCACTCCAAACTGGTTGGTTGAAAGATGGTGATGTCTGGTATTATCTTGAAGGTAAGGAAGGCGTTATGTTAGTCGGCCTCCATCAAGTAGATGGTAAGCAATATTACTTTAGCAAATCTGGAGCCATGCAAACTGGCTGGAAATGGTTTGATAATCATTACCGTTACTTTGAATCAAATGGAGCCATGAAAACTGGTTGGATAAAAGACAAAGGCGTCTGGTATTATCTAAATCCTGAAGATGGCATCATGTTGGTTGGCCTTCATAAAGTAAATGGTGATCATTATTACTTTGATGAATCAGGAGCTATGCAAACAGGTTGGAAACAGTTTGATGGTAATTGGTACTATTTCCAAGCTAATGGTTCTTTGTTGAAGAACGCAACAACACCTGATGGTTACAAAGTAAACGAAGAAGGAATCTGGAAACAGGCTGTTGCTGCTGTAAATAGCGATGCAGTCAAGCCAGAACAGAAACAAGAAGCTAATTCCTCTATTGTTGAACAACCTAAACAAGATTCAAATATAGAAGCCAATGCTTCTGATAAGAAAGAAAACGAATAAAGAAGAAATCCCCTACTGGCAACTAATTTATCAGTAGGGGATTTTTTTAATTTCGTTTTAATTTAGCAAGTACAAGGTTCAGTGCATAGTGGAGTGTTTTGTCTTTGGTGATAAAGAGGGTCAAGAGGTAATAGATACCACAAGTTGCTACGGTAGAAAGAACCATGAGAATCATATTGAAGTTTACTGTGTAGGAATTGATTTGGAAAATCATCTTGAAAATATAGAAGATTGGGATAAAACCAAGGGATATGAGGCTATAACGTGTTAAGGTTATAAAAATTTCTTTTAAACTAATCAGTTGGTGTTTCTTGATAAAATGAATTTCAAGTAAAACAACGATAGTTTCTGCGATAATGGTCGTAGCGATGTAATACTCAGGTGCAAAAATATTATTGAAATACAAGATGCTATTTAATAGTATATTGGCACCACCACCAAGGAAGTAGAAGGCGGTTAAGCGATTTTCATGGTCGTTGATAAAGATAATCTGTTTACCAAGAATCAACTCAATAGCCCAAATGATGGTACGAAAAGCGAAGACGCTAGTTACGATACCCGCTTCAAGATATTTTTCAGAAGAATAAATAACAGTTGCGTACCGTCCCAATATCATAATCCCGATACTAGTTGGAACCATAAGGAAATAGAATAAGGATGCCGCTTGATTCACGAGATAATTATAGGACTTGTAATCCTTTTTCCCGAGATAGTAGCCGAGGCGTGGAATACTGACGTTGATAGCTCCACTCAAGACACTGGCAATCAGCATGACGATACTATAGGCAATTGTATAGTAGGAAATATAGTTTTCATCCGGTCCCTTGGTGATAAACATTCTATCTAACAAGGTATAAAGCATATTAGCGTTCGCTAAGAGAAGCATAGTAAAGAGTGGTTTAGAAGCTTTGACTAATTCGACGAATCCAATCTTAACAAAAGAAACTTCTCTCTTAATCCAAAGAAAACTGAGCAGGTAGTTGAGGATAGTGGTCGCTGTCATAACGATAGCATAAGGAACGATATCATCTGCCGTTTTAACGAAGGCGAAGATAGCGACCAGCATGGTAATTCGAATAATTAATGTTTTGTAGAGGATGAAGGCATAGTTTTCATAAGCCTCGTTCATCCATTCGATATTGAGAAATTGGAAGAGTGCTTGGGCCCCTAGGATGTAGTAGAGGACTTTCAGATTCTCAATGCTGGTGTCAAAGAAGATAATGAGGAAGTAGATACCTGTCGTCAGGAGAGAGGTGAAAACCGAGATATAAAACAACTTAGAAAAGACGTAGTTGATTTTATTCTTGTCATCCTTGACCTTACTAATAGCTCGAATCCCGTAGTTGTATATTCCAAAGGCAGCTAGTGGAATAACGAAACTTGCCCAGGTATTGGCTGTATTGAAATAACCGTAATTGGATTTGCTGAGAATCCGCGTCAGATAAGGATTGGTTATCAGTGGAAAAACGATATTGAGAATATTGACCAGCAAGCTGGCCAAGGCATTGACTTTTATATTTTTCATTGAACTTTCTTTCTTAAATCTAAAATCATCTCTAGTATTATATCACATTCTCGCTTCATTCTTTTGATAAAATCGTAAAAATCTAGTATAATAGATAGACTGAAAGTATGAGGTTACTAGATATGAAGATGAAACAAATTAGTGATACAACACTGAAAATCACGATGACTTTAGATGATTTGATGGATCGTGGAATGGAGATTGCAGACTTTCTCGTTCCTCAGGAAAAAACAGAAGAGTTTTTCTATGCTATTTTAGATGAATTAGAGATGCCAGACAATTTCTTGGATAGTGGCATGCTGAGTTTCCGTGTGACGCCAAAACCAGATAAGGTCGATGTCTTTGTGACCAAGTCCAAGATTGACCAGAATCTGGATTTTGAAGATTTGACGGACCTACCTGATATGGAAGAGTTGGCCCAAATGTCACCAGACGAATTTCTCAAAACCTTGGAAAAAAGTATCGCAGAAAAGACCAAGGATGATATAGAGGCCATCCAATCACTAGAACAGGTCGAGGCTAAGGAAGAGGAGTTGGAGCAAGCGAACAAGGAGACTGAGAATAAGAAAGAACCTTATATCTACTATATCCTGCGCTTTTCAAGCCTTGCTGACTTGGTTGCTTTTGCAAAGACGGTTAACTACCAGATGGAAACATCTGAACTCTATAAGATGAATGGGTACTACTATTTGACAATCTTAGTTGATGTGGAGAATCATCCTAGTCCATATCCAGCCTGGCTCTTGGCTCGTATGCGTGAATTTGCTGACGACAGTGACATCAGCCGTTCGGTCTTACAAGAGTATGGTCACATCTTGATCAATCACGACGCTGTGTTCGGTCTTCAAAAGATTCGTTCATAATTTTCAAAATCAATTTTCATTTATCAAGAAAGACGAATCATGGGATTCGTTTTTTCTTTTCTAGACCGAAATAGTGATTTACTATAATAGGAATTTTCATAAAATTCTGTTATAATGGCTATATCAGAAAATTTCTAGGAGACAAACATGACAGTTAAAATTGCTTTACTTGGATTTGGTACCGTTGCAAGTGGCGTGCCTTTCCTCCTAAAGGAAAATGGAGAAAAAATCGTTCAGTCAGCTCATTCAGAGATTGAAGTAGCCAAGGTATTGGTCAAGGATGAAGATGAGAAGAACCGCTTGCTTGCAGCAGGAAATGACTTTAACTTTGTAACCAATGTAGATGATATTTTAGCAGACAAGGACATTACAATCGTAGTGGAATTGATGGGGCGTATCGAACCAGCTAAAACCTTTATCACGCGTGCCTTGGAAGCTGGGAAACACGTTGTTACTGCTAATAAGGACCTTTTGGCTGTCCATGGAGCAGAATTGCTAGAAATCGCTAAAGAGCATAATGTAGCACTTTACTACGAAGCAGCTGTTGCTGGTGGGATTCCAATTCTTCGCACTCTAGCAAATTCATTGGCTTCTGATAAAATCACGCGCGTTCTTGGTGTCGTTAACGGAACTTCCAACTTCATGATGACCAAGATGGTCGAAGAAGGCTGGTCTTATGATGATGCTCTGGCTGAAGCGCAAAGACTTGGTTTTGCAGAAAGCGACCCTACAAATGACGTGGATGGGATTGACGCAGCCTACAAGATGGTGATTTTGAGCCAGTTTGCTTTTGGTATGAAGGTTGCCTTTGACGATGTAGCCCACAAGGGAATCCGCAACATCACACCAGAAGATGTAGCTGTAGCCCAAGACCTTGGCTATGTAGTGAAATTGGTTGGTTCTATCGAGGAAACTCCTTCAGGTATTGCTGCAGAAGTGACTCCAACCTTCCTACCTAAAGCACATCCACTTGCCAGTGTGAATGGGGTAATGAACGCTGTTTTTGTAGAATCTATCGGTATCGGTGAGTCTATGTATTACGGACCAGGTGCGGGTCAAAAACCAACTGCAACAAGTGTTGTAGCGGACATTGTCCGTATCGTTCGTCGCTTGAATGATGGTACCATTGGTAAAGACTTCAACGAATACAGCCGTGACTTGGTCTTGGCTAATCCAGAAGATGTCAAAGCTAATTACTACTTCTCAATCTTGGCTCCAGACTCAAAAGGTCAGGTCTTGAAACTAGCTGAAATCTTTAATGCTCAAGATATTTCCTTCAAGCAAATCCTCCAAGATGGCAAAGAGGGTGACAAGGTGCGTGTAGTGATTATCACTCATAAGATTAATAAAGCGCAGCTTGAGAATGTTTCAGCTGAGTTGGCCAAAGCTTCAGAATTTGACCTCTTGAATACCTTCAAGGTGTTAGGAGAATAGGATGAAGATTATTGTACCAGCAACCAGTGCCAATATTGGGCCAGGTTTTGATTCGGTCGGTGTAGCTGTAACCAAGTATCTTCAAATTGAGGTCTGTGAAGAACGGGATGAGTGGTTGATTGAACACCAGATTGGCAAATGGATTCCCCATGACGAGCGTAATCTTTTGCTTAAGATTGCCTTGCAAATTGCGCCTGACTTGCAACCGAGACGCTTGAAAATGACCAGTGATGTTCCCTTGGCGCGTGGTTTGGGTTCTTCTAGCTCGGTTATCGTTGCTGGAATTGAACTGGCTAACCAACTGGGCAATCTCAACTTATCTAACCACGACAAATTGCAGTTGGCTACCAAGATTGAAGGACATCCTGACAATGTAGCTCCAGCAATTTACGGCAATCTCGTTATTGCAAGTTCTGTTGAAGGAAATGTTTCAGCGATTGTGGCTGCTTTCCCAGAGTGTGGTTTTCTAGCTTATATTCCCAACTATGAATTGCGCACTCGAGACAGCCGCGGTGTCTTGCCTAAGAAATTGTCCTACAAGGAAGCTGTTGCAGCTAGTTCTATCGCCAATGTGGCCGTTGCAGCCTTGTTAGCAGGAGATATGGTGACAGCTGGTCAAGCAATCGAGGGGGACCTCTTCCACGAGCGTTATCGTCAAAGTCTGGTCCGTGAATTTGCGACGATTAAGCAAGTAGCCAAAGAGAATGGTGCCTATGCAACCTATCTCTCTGGTGCCGGACCGACAGTTATGGTCTTGGCTTCTCATGACAAGATGCCAGCGATTAAGGCAGAATTGCAAAAGCAGTCTTTCAAAGGCAAACTGCATGATTTGAAAGTTGATACCAAAGGTGTCCGTGTCGAAGCAAAATAAAGAATAGAAGATAGGATGGGGAAACTCTCGACCAGAGGCCTTCCTATCCTTTTTTTGAAAAGAAGTTTATACTCAATGAAAATCAAAGAGCAAACTAGGAAGCTAGCCGCAGGTTGCTCAAAACATGGTTTTGAGGTTGCAGATGTAAGCTGACGTGGTTTGAAGATATTTTCGAAGAGTATTAGTTAAAAACTCGATAAAGGAGAAATGAAGATGGCAGAAATTTATCTAGCAGGTGGTTGTTTTTGGGGGTTAGAGGAATATTTTTCCCGTATTTCTGGAGTGCTGGCAACCAGTGTTGGCTACGCTAATGGGCAAGTCGAAACGACCAATTACCAGCTGATTAAGGAAACAGACCATGCAGAAACGGTTCAAGTGATTTACGATGAGAAAGCAGTGTCACTTCGAGAAATTTTGCTTTATTATTTCCGAGTCATCGATCCCTTATCTATCAACCAGCAAGGGAATGACCGTGGTCGTCAATATCGTACTGGGATTTATTACCAAGATGAAGCAGACTTGCCTGCTATCTACACAGTGGTGCAGGAGCAGGAACGCATGCTGGGTCGAAAGATTGCAGTAGAAGTGGAGAAACTTCGCCACTACATTTTAGCAGAAGACTACCACCAAGACTATCTTAAGAAAAATCCTTCGGGTTACTGTCATATCAATGTGACCGATGCTGAGAAGCCATTGATTGACGCAGCCAACCATGAAAAACCTAGTCAAGAGGTGTTAAAGGAAAGCTTAACTGAAGAGTCTTATCGTGTTACGCAAGAAGCTGCTACAGAGGCGCCGTTTAGTAATGCTTATGACCAAACTTTTGAAGAGGGGATTTATGTAGACATCACGACAGGGGAGCCACTCTTTTTTGCTAAGGATAAGTTTGCCTCAGGTTGTGGTTGGCCAAGTTTTAGTCGTCCGATTTCTAAGGAATTGATTCACTACTACAAGGACTTAAGTCATGGGATGGAGCGAATCGAGGTTCGTTCTCGCTCAGGCAATGCTCACTTGGGTCATGTTTTCACAGATGGCCCTCAGGAATTAGGTGGTCTGCGTTACTGTATTAATTCTGCATCCTTGCGCTTTGTAGCCAAGGATGAGATGGAAAAAGCAGGATATGGCTATCTATTACCTTACTTAAACAAATAAAACTGAGAGGGTGGGGCTTCCCACTTTCTTCATTTCCAGAATAAGAATAGAAGGGACTTATGAAACACTTACTATCTTACTTCAAACCCTACATCAAAGAGTCGATTTTAGCACCCCTGTTCAAGCTGCTAGAAGCTGTGTTTGAGCTCTTGGTTCCCATGGTGATTGCTGGGATTGTTGACCAATCCTTGCCTCAGAGAGATCAAGGGCATCTCTGGATGCAGATTGGCCTGCTCCTTATCTTTGCAGTGATTGGCGTTTTAGTAGCCTTGATTGCTCAATTCTATTCAGCCAAGGCAGCGGTTGGGTTTGCCAAAGAACTGACAGACGACCTTTATCGTCATATTCTTTCCCTACCCAAGGACAGCAGAGATCGTCTGACAACTTCTAGCTTGGTGACTCGCTTGACTTCGGATACTTACCAGATTCAGACTGGTATCAATCAATTCCTGCGCCTCTTTTTGCGAGCGCCTATTATCGTTTTTGGAGCCATTTTTATGGCCTATCGCATCTCGGCTGAGCTAACTTTCTGGTTTTTGGTTATGGTTGTCATTCTGACCATTGTTATTGTAGGGCTCTCTCGACTGGTCAATCCTCTCTACAGTAGTCTCAGAAAGAAAACGGACCAGCTGGTTCAGGAAACGCGTCAGCAATTACAAGGAATGCGAGTTATTCGTGCTTTTGGTCAGGAAAAACGAGAGTTACAGATTTTTCAAACCCTTAACCAAGTTTATGCTAGATTGCAAGAAAAGACAGGCTTCTGGTCCAGTTTATTAGCCCCTCTGACCTATCTGATTGTTAATGGAACTCTCCTCGTCATCATCTGGCAGGGCTATATTTCAATTCAAGGAGGTTTACTCAGTCAGGGTGCCCTGATTGCCCTCATCAACTATCTTTTACAAATCTTGGTGGAATTGGTTAAGCTCGCCATGCTGATTAATTCTCTCAACCAATCCTATATCTCAGCCAAGCGAATCGAGGAAGTCTTTGCCGAAGCTCCAGAAGATATCCATTCAGAGTTAGAAGAAAAACAAGTTACCAACGATCAGGTTTTACAAGTCAAAGAGTTAACCTTTACCTATCCTGATGCGGCTCAGCCTTCTCTTAGAGACATTTCCTTTGATATGAAGCAAGGGCAAATCCTTGGTATCATTGGGGGTACTGGTTCTGGGAAATCAAGCTTGGTGCAAGTCTTACTTGGACTTTACCCGGCAGACAAGGGGAGCATTGCCCTTTATCGAGATGGATGTAGTCCTCGTAATCTTGAGCAGTGGCGGTCTTGGATTGCCTATGTTCCCCAAAAGGTCGAACTCTTTAAGGGAACCATTCGTTCCAACTTGACTCTAGGTTTCAATCAAGAAGTGACTGATCAAGAACTCTGGCAGGCCTTGGAGATTGCGCAAGCTAAGGATTTTGTCAGTGATAAGGAAGGACTATTGGATGCTGTAGTTGAAGCAGGAGGTCGAAATTTCTCAGGTGGACAAAAACAAAGGCTGTCTATTGCACGTGCAGTCTTGCGCCAAGCTCCATTTCTCATCCTAGATGATGCGACCTCGGCCCTCGACACCATCACCGAGTCTAAGCTCTTGAAAGCTATTCGAGAAAATATGCCAAATACGAGCTTAATCTTGATTTCTCAACGGACTTCGACACTTCAGATGGCTGACCAGATTCTCCTCTTGGAAAAAGGTGAGCTCCTAGCTATCGGCAAGCACGAGGACTTGATGAAAACTAGCCAAGTCTATTGCGAAATCAATGCATCCCAACATGGAAAGGAGGACTAGCATGAGACGACAAACCGCAAACCAGACGCTCACACGTTTGGCTAAAGACCTTGCAAGTCACCCTTTCCTCCTTTTCCTAGCCTTTCTAGGAACTATTGCTCAAGTTGGCTTATCAATTTACCTACCTATTCTGATTGGGCAGGTCATTGACCAGGCCCTAGTGGCTGGTTCATCGCTAGTTTTTTGGCAGATTTTCATTCAGATGATATTGGTGGTCATAGGAAATACCCTGGTTCAATGGGCCAATCCTCTCCTCTATAATCGCCTAATCTTTTCTTATACCAAAGACTTGCGAGAGCGAATCATCCATAAACTCCATCGTTTACCGATTGCCTTTGTAGATAGACAAGGTAGTGGGGAGATGGTTAGTCGTGTAACCACGGACATCGAACAGTTGGTGGCTGGCTTGACCATGATTTTTAACCAATTTTTCATTGGTGTCTTGATGATTTTGGTTAGTATTCTAGCAATGCTCCAAATTCATCTCCTCATGACCCTCTTGGTCTTGCTGTTGACGCCACTGTCCATGGTGATTTCACGCTTTATTGCCAAGAGATCTTATCACCTCTTCCAGAAGCAAACGGAGACAAGGGGGATTCAGACTCAGTTGATTGAAGAATCGCTTAGCCAGCAGACTATTATCCAGTCCTTCAATGCTCAAGGAGAGTTTATCCAAAGATTGCATGAGGCGAATGCCAACTATGCAGGCTATTCTCAGTCAGCTATCTTTTATTCTTCAACGGTCAATCCTTCGACTCGCTTTGTCAATGCACTCATTTATGCGCTTTTAGCTGGAGTGGGAGCCTATCGTATTATGATGGGTTCAACCTTGACCATTGGGCGTTTAGTGACTTTTTTAAACTATGTCCAACAGTACACCAAGCCCTTTAATGATATTTCTTCTGTTTTAGCCGAGTTGCAAAGTGCTCTCGCTTGCGCAGAGCGCGTCTATGCTGTCTTAGAAAGTCCTGAGGTTGCTGAAATAGGTAAGGAAATCTTGACCAGTGACCAAGTCAAGGGAGCTATTTCCTTTAAACATGTCTCTTTTGGCTATCATCTTGAGAAGGTTTTGATTAAGGATTTATCCATTGACATTCCAGCTGGTAGCAAGGTTGCTATTGTTGGTCCTACGGGTGCTGGCAAATCAACCCTCATCAATCTCCTCATGCGTTTTTATCCTATTAACTCGGGAGATATCTTGTTAGATGGGCAATCCATTTATGATTATACCCGAGCGTCATTGAGACAGCAGTTTGGAATGGTACTCCAAGAAACTTGGCTCAAGCAAGGAACCATTCATGATAATATTGCCTTTGGTAATCCTGATGCTAGTCGGGAGCAGGTGATCGCTGCTGCCAAAGCAGCCAATGCAGACTTTTTCATCCAACAGTTGCCACAGGGATACGATACTAAGTTGGAAAATGCAGGAGAATCTCTCTCTGTTGGGCAAGCTCAGCTCTTGACCATCGCTCGAGTCTTTCTAGCTATCCCAAAGATTCTTATCTTAGACGAGGCGACTTCTTCCATCGATACACGGACAGAAGTGCTTGTTCAGGATGCCTTTGCCAAACTCATGAAGGAGCGCACAAGCTTTATCATTGCTCACCGTTTGTCAACCATTCAGGATGCGGATTTGATTCTTGTCTTGGTAGATGGTGACATTGTTGAGCATGGTAACCATCAGGATCTCATGGCTAGAAAGGGCAAGTATTACCAAATGCAGAAAGCTGCAGCTTTTAGCTCTGAATAATCCTTTCTATTTTAAAATCTTATGAACGAAAAAAGGTTGCCTTCGGGTGACTTTTTTGTTACAATAGCTAGAAAAAATCAGGGTCTTAGAAGGAGAAAACAATGAAAGTCTATCAGCATGTAAATATCGTGACTTGTGACAAAGATTTCCATGTTTATTTGGATGGTATCTTAGCCGTTAAGGACTCTCAAATCGTCTATGTCGGCCAAGAGGAGCCAGAGATTTTAGAGCAAGCTGAGCAGATTATAGACTATCAGGGAGCCTGGATCATGCCTGGTTTGGTTAATTGCCATACCCATTCTGCTATGACAGGTTTGCGAGGGATCCGGGATGATAGTAATCTCCATGAATGGCTCAATGACTATATTTGGCCAGCAGAAGCAGGATTTACTCCCGATATGACTACCAAGGCAGTCAAAGAAGCTCTGACAGAGATGCTCCAGTCAGGAACAACAACCTTCAACGATATGTATAATCCCAATGGTGTGGATATTGAGCAAATTTATCAGGCAGTGAAGGCTTCCAAGATGCGTTGTTATTTCTCACCGACCCTCTTTTCTTCAGAGACAGAAACAACTGCTGAGACTATAAGCAGAACACGAGCCATCATAGAGGAAATCTTAGGATATGAAAATCCAAATTTCAAGGTTATGGTAGCCCCTCATTCTCCCTACAGCTGTAGTAAAGATTTACTGGCAGGAAGCTTAGAACTGGCAAAAGAGCTGGACATTCCTATCCATATCCATGTGGCGGAGACCAAGGAGGAATCAGGAATAATCCTGAAACGATACGGCAAACGCCCTCTCACCTTTCTAGAAGAACTAGGTTACTTAGATCATCCGTCTGTCTTTGCTCATGGGGTTGAACTAAACGAGAGAGAAATTGAATGCTTGGCGACTTCTCAAGTGGCTATCGCCCACAATCCTATTAGTAATCTCAAACTGGCCTCAGGGATCGCTCCAATCATCCAACTTCAAAAAGCAGGAGTAGCAGTCGGAATTGCGACTGACTCAGTTGCTTCCAATAACAATCTAGATATGTTTGAGGAAGGACGGACCGCAGCCCTTCTTCAGAAAATGAAGAGTGGAGATGCCAGCCAATTCCCTATCAAGACAGCCCTTAAGGCACTGACGATCGAAGGAGCTGAGGTTCTAGGAATGGAAAAGCAGATAGGAAGCCTAGAAGTCAGCAAGCAAGCAGATTTTCTCGTTATTCAACCACAGGGGAAAATCCATCTTCAGCCTCAGGAAAATATGCTCTCTCACCTGGTTTATGCTGTCAAATCCAGTGATGTTGACGATGTTTATATCGCTGGAGAACAGGTGGTTAAGCAAGGCAAAGTTTTGACAGTAGAGATTTAAAAAAATTTAAAAAAAGTTTGCAAAAATCTTGCATTCTTTTTTTGTCTATGCTATACTTATATACGGTTTGAAAAAACTGCCTAAGACAGTAGGGGAGCTCGACTCATAAAGATCCTACCGAGGACAAAACGTATCATGTAAAAAGAAGCGTATTGTACTTTCGTGTCTAGGTTTGGGCGCGTTTTTCTTTTGGAAAAATTCCCCAAGCAAAATAATTACGGAGGTGAACACACTAATGAGTGAAGCAATTATTGCTAAAAAAGCGGAACTAGTTGACGTAGTAGCTGAAAAAATGAAAGCTGCTGCATCTATCGTCGTTGTAGACGCTCGTGGTTTGACAGTTGAGCAAGATACAGTTCTTCGTCGTGAGCTTCGTGGAAGCGAAGTTGAGTATAAAGTCATTAAAAACTCAATCTTGCGTCGTGCAGCTGAAAAAGCTGGTCTTGAAGATCTTGCATCAGTATTTGTTGGACCATCTGCAGTAGCATTTTCTAACGAAGATGTTATCGCACCAGCGAAAATCTTGAACGACTTTGCTAAAAACGCTGAAGCACTTGAAATCAAAGGTGGTGCAATCGAAGGCGCTGTCGCATCTAAAGAAGAAATCGTTGCTCTTGCAACTCTTCCAAACCGCGAAGGACTTCTTTCTATGCTCCTTTCTGTACTTCAAGCGCCAGTGCGCAACGTTGCTCTTGCAGTCAAAGCGGTTGCAGACAACAAAGAAGACGCAGCTTAATCTTAAGCTACGCAGCGTAGCCTAGCTACGGAAAAACGATTATAAAATTAAAAACTTATTTGGAGGAAATAACAATGGCATTGAACATTGAAAACATTATTGCTGAAATTAAAGAAGCTTCAATCCTTGAATTGAACGACCTTGTAAAAGCTATCGAAGAAGAATTTGGTGTAACTGCAGCTGCTCCTGTAGCTGTTGCTGCAGCTGGTGCTGCTGACGCTGGTGCTGCTAAAGACTCATTTGACGTTGAGTTGACAGCTGCTGGTGACAAAAAAGTTGGCGTTATCAAAGTTGTGCGTGAAATCACTGGTCTTGGACTTAAAGAAGCTAAAGAACTTGTTGATGGTGCACCAGGTGTCATCAAAGAAGGCGTTCCAACTGCAGAAGCTGAAGAAATCAAAGCTAAATTGGAAGAAGCTGGAGCTTCAGTTACTCTTAAATAAGAGGCATATACCAATTAGAATTCGGAATACTATAGTATCAGCCTTTTAGAATCGTGAACACATTTTAGAAACTGATAAATTAATTTAGTTTCCTACCAAAAACCCTACCAAAAATTAATTTGGCAGGGTTTTTCTTTTTAACAAATTTATCGTGGAGAACAATTGAATATTGTTCTCCTTTTTTTATTTTCAGGAGGGAAAATGACAAAAGAATTACAATCATCACGCTATATTGTCATTTCATTTTTAGTACGTGAAATGGGAATTGATATTGTTGAAGCCATCTCTCTTATGGCAGAATTAGAAAAAAGTGGCTTGGTTCGATTGGAATCAAGTGGAGATTTAATACTCAAAGAACTAGGAGGAGCTCTATGAAACGAATTACCGCAAATCAATACCATACTTCAGAACGGTATTATAAATTACCTAAAATTCTTTTTGAGGATGAAAAATATATGGATATGAAACTAGAAGTAAAGGTGGCTTATTCTATTTTAAAAGATCGTTTAGAATTATCTCTCAGTCGTGGTTGGATAGATGAAGAAGGGGCGGTTTATTTAGTATTTTCTAATTCTAAACTGATGAAGTTGTTAGGTTGTTCTAAGTCAAAATTACTGTCTATCAAAAAAATTCTTAAAGAATATGACTTAATTGATGAAGTTCAACAGTCTTCAAGTGAGAAAGGGAGACTTGCTAATAAGATTTATTTAGGGGAATTGTCTTCTACCCCAGTAGCTAATTCAAACAGGCCTAGTGTTAAAAAAAGACTAGGGCAGGATGAAAATGAAACGGCCCCCGTCTCACATTCAGCCCCTAGTGAGACTGAAGTTAGTGAGACTAAATATAGTGAGACTGATTCTTTATTTATTGAGGATGAGGAGGAGAGGTATACTCAACCTATCTTGAAAAGAAAAGTAGAAAAGGTCACAAAATATGATCAAGATTATATTTGGGGATTGGTACAAGATCAATTTAGACGAGAAGGTTTTTCTGAAACAGCCAGTGAAATTGCTATGACTGATTTTGAGAGAATCTATCAGTATGCTCTTGACAATGTTCGCTTTGTTAGAAGAGCGGAAGTACTTGCTGAATTTGTGTTTAATGGCCTGTATTCTGTTTGGAATAACCGTGTTAGAAAAGGAGGTGGTTAGATGTCGTCAATCGAGTGGATATTAGTTTTGCTCATTTTCATTTCAAGTGGTGTGACACTTTGGATATTGATAGTCGATCAGAAAGGGGTAATCAAGAAATGAGATTTATTGATTTATTTTCAGGTATAGGTGGTTTTCGACTTGGAATGGAAAGTGTAGGACACGAGTGTATTGGATTTTGTGAGATTGATAAATTTGCTAGAGAATCTTATAAATCCATTTTTCAAACGGAAGGAGAAATCGAATTTCATGACATACGAGATGTTTCAGATGACGAATTTAAAAAACTTAGAGGGAAAGTCGATATCATCTGTGGGGGATTCCCTTGTCAAGCATTTTCAATCGCAGGAAGACGATTGGGATTTGAAGATATTAGAGGAACTTTGTTCTTCGAAATTGCTCGGGCGGCCAAACAAATCCAACCACGTTTTCTTTTTCTTGAAAATGTTAAAGGCTTACTCAATCACGATAAGGGACGGACGTTCACCACAATCCTTACCACACTTGATGAGTTGGGGTTTGATGTTGAGTGGCAGGTGCTTAACAGTAAGGATTTTGGCGTTCCCCAAAACAGAGAGAGGGTGTTTATTATCGGACATTCTAGAAAGAAAGGTACCCGACTCCTATTTCCTTTCAGACGAGAAGGTCAAGCAACTAACTCTGAGACTTTAAAAACACTAGGAAATTTGAATCCATCAAAAAGTGGCATGAGCGGTAAAGTCTATTATTCAGAGGGGTTAGCGCCAACATTAGTTCGTGGAAAAGGAGAAGGATTTAAAGTTGCGATTCCTTGTATGACACCAGACAGATTAGAAAAAAGACAAAATGGTAGACGATTTAAGGAAAACCAAGAGCCAATGTTTACTTTGAATACTCAGGATCTCCATGGTATTGTTGTTGTTGGAGATTTACCAACTAGCTTTAAGGAGACTGGTCGCGTATATGGAAGTGATGGGTTATCTCCAACACTAACTACGATGCAAGGTGGAGATAAAATTCCCAAAATACTGATCCCAGAACCAATCCATTTTCTAAAAATCAGGGAAGCAACTAAAAAAGGGTACGCTCAAGCAGAGATTGGAGATTCAATCAATTTAGAAAGACCAAGTTCTCAGTATCGGCGTGGTAGAGTTGGAAAAGGTATAGCGAATACGTTGACAACTAGTGGTCAAATGGGAGTAGTAGTGGCTAGCTATGAAGGAGAAGATAAGCAAGTTTACCATGTAGCCGGTGTTTTAATTAATGGACAATTTTACCGTTTGAGAATACGACGAATCACTCCTAAAGAGTGTTTTCGATTGCAGGGGTTTCCTGATTGGGCTTTTGAAGCTGCTAGAAAAGTCTCTAGTAATAGTCAGCTCTATAAACAAGCTGGTAATAGTGTAACCGTTCCTGTGATTGCTGCAATCGCAAAGAAATTAAAAGAAATAGAGGAAAAAGATGAAAGCTTTAAATAAAGAGTCAATACTAGATTGTGACGAATTAGAAACAGAATTACATGATGCAGAAATCAAACAGCTGGATGAACAAATATTTTTAATGCCCAATTATCTATGTGAGTTTGAAGTGACATTTTTAGATGATTACCATAAAAAACATAACTATCCACTATTTTATGAATCCTATCTTCAAAACGTTATGGAATTCCTCGAAAGTCAGGATATAAAGAACGGAGCTGATGCCTTTATAGATGATAATCAGAATCTTGTTTTTGTTTTATATGGACAAGGCTATCGAGCCGAGGGAAAAGAGGGAATACTTACAACCCAAGTAACTGTAAAAGCCTATGATGAAGACAAGAAATCAATTAACTTCTCAGATCTATTAGATTCCTTAATCGTCTCAGAATATCAAATGGAACCGAATCTTTGGGAGGTCTCCCATGATTGATCTCTATCTAAGTAAAAATAACCATAGAAATCAAATTCTTTTAGATTTCTTTCAAAACTACGGAATAGAGGTATCTTGTCATTCGATTTCTGAAATGACAAAGGACAAATTAATTGAGATGATGAGCTATTCTTCAGATTGTTTTGAGTTTTTATCTCCTAATTTATTACGATTTAAGAACCGTGACAATCTAAGATTAACGGATTTCATCGAAATGATATTAAAAAATCCTGAACTAAGCATCAGACTTCCTCTTGCAGTTTCAAATAAGAGAGTTTATCCAAATCTGAATTTGGAAGAGGCTAGAGCTCTATTGCCAAGAGATACGAAACAATTGATTTACATGGCACAAACACATTATTTATCTAACTAAAGGAGAAGCAATATGGCTGAACGATTTTGGGAGAACTTGTCCATTATTTTAGCTGAAAGAAATATTAGCTGGATTGAGTTAACCAGAAAAATGTTTGCGGGAGAGTTTCACTATCCAAGTGAATTGAATCGTTTGTATCAAAAGATTCGTCACTACAAGATGGAACAACGAATGCCTCAAAGTCCATGGGTAGAAAGGATTGTGCAGGTATTAGATTTAGATTATGAAGATTTATTTCGGAGGTAACTATGAAAAGAATAATTCCAGTTTATATATTCCAACAAGTAAATGTCCTATTGGTATCTCTATACTTATTGAAATTTCTTTGTATCGGTGAGTTAACTATACTACAGATTCTCTATAGTTCGTCACTCATTTCTTTTTTATGGATGTATGGTCAACGCAAACAAGCTCATAAGGTCAATATGAAATCTAGGATGAAATGGCTTGGTATTGGATTCGTTAGCCTACTGATTATAAGTCTATGTTTTAGCCTAATCCATGCTCAAGGAACTACGAATCAAGCAAACTTAATTGGCCTTCAACATCAAGTCCCTTGGTTTTCATTTTTATTGTTCTTAATCAATGCGAGTATGGTTGAAGAATTTCTGTATCGAGAAATTTTATGGAACTTGGTTAGAAAATTAGATATTCGAGTTGCTTTGACAAGTGTTTTATTTGCCTTAGCACATCATCCAGGAACCATTCTAGCTTGGTGTTTATATGTTTCACTTGGGATGTTTTTAGGGCTTGTACGCTACAAATCGGACTTATGGGGCAGTATGGGGCTACATTTGGTGTGGAACCTACTAGTTTATAGTTTGCTGCTTTTTTAAAATAGGTGACCTGATTTTTAGATATTCATAATGAATGTAATTGTTGACAAATATGGACTAATTGCGTATAATGAAGATAATTAAATGATATAATTACTTGTGGGCTAGTGGATATGGTCTGCACCCGCCTGTGGGCTCCGCTCTCAGTTCAGACTGTTTGTTGAGAAAAAGAATAGCAGGACTGCCTACCCTTGAGGAATAGATAGGGCATATCTAGCGTGAGGTGAAACTCAATACGTGGGAGAGAAGGAAGCAGGAGCTTCCTTCTCTTTTTTAGGAGAAAATTCAAATGACTTATACTTTGGAATGGCTAAAGACTTTTGATGGAGAGATTGATATTCTCAATATTAAGATGAATTGCTTGGCCAATACTATTGAGAAAAATGTTTCTCAGTACAAATATATTTATCAGACAAATATGGAGAACTGTCCTGAAATTATTCTATCAGTCCCAAACTCCTCCATTCCTCATCTATTAGGATTATCTAGAGAACATCATGTTAATTTACCAACTAATAATGCAGGGAGTATTTTTGAAGGATTAAAAGATGATTGGACATTGGAAAGCCTGAATAAAGCTGATAATGGTTGGTTCAACGAAAATAAATTCAAAATAGTTGGAACCTTGTTGCTTTATCAAATGTTACATGTAATGGAGTGTAAATTCTATACAACTGATGGCATTTTGAATAGAAGAGTTGGTAGCCGATTTAGAAGAGATAATATTTATTTTGTAGTCTTTAAATTAAGTAATGGTATTAGTTATACAGTAGAACTATCACGTGAACAAGGTAATCAATACTTTCCAAGAAGCCTTAAAATCAATGATACCTCCGTTACAGATTGTAGAGAAATAGATCTTAGACTCATTAATAAGATTAGATTTAAGCCAGTTAAGGCAAGAAAGGTGAAATGGCCATCATGATTTAAAAATTGAAATCATGATTACATCACTATTCTTTTCTTAACAAATGTGAGTATTGTCGAAGAATTTCTGTATCGAGAAATTTTATGAAAGTTAATCAGAAAATTAGATATCAGAGTTTCTTTGACAAGCATTTTATCTTGCTGTTTGTATGTTTTTACTAGAAATGTTTCTAGGGCTTCATTTGGAGTGGAAACTATTAGTCCATGGCTTACTTCTTCTTTATAATAGGTGGTCTAGCTTACTTATAGATTCAGTTTGAAATAAAAAACTAAATGAATTGATTTTAAAGAAATAAAATGCTAACAGATATATAAGATGTTAGCATTTTATTTCTAAGAAAGGAGAATGAAATGGTTGATAAAAGAGAAAAACTGATGAACTCTTTCAATCAGTATGGTTTTTTAACTTTTAAACAAGTAATAGATGAAAATTTACACTACAAAACCTTATTGAAAATGCTTGCAGAAGGAAAAATCGATGCTGAAGAAAAAGGGTTATATCGCTTACCTGATATTTATTTAGATGAGTGGTTTGTCCTTCAGTATCGATTTCCAAAGGGAATCTTTTCTTTGGAGACAGCACTTTGGTTACATGGTTTATCTTTGACTATCCCTTTTAACATGACGATGAGTTTTCCTTATGGTACGAATACCAAAAACATTAAGGAAGCAGATATATGTCCTATTATTTTACGCTCTCACTATAGTGAAGGAATTATTGAAATAGAGCGCCTTCCTGGTCAATTTATTAAAGTTTATGAAGTTGAACGAGTTTTGGTTGAATGTCTATGCCCAGCTATTTAAAGTAACTGATAAGTTACAATCTTATACGGAGGTGCTATCTTAATGTTTTTTAATACAAAAACTTTAATAGTTTTAGAATTTGGTTGATAGCTTATGAATAAACAGCTATATTGTTTTGATTATTAAATATTCAAAAATCTATTATATAATTAGTTGAAATTATATGTTGTAAGTGTTATAATGCAGGCGAAAAGGGTTGCTCTGGAAAGGAGAAAAAACGGAAACTATATTTTGAGCAATTCATAATTTTATTGTTAAATAAAGCTTTTAATTCTAATTATGGAAGGTGAACAGTCATGAAAACGAGTAAAATTATCCTTTCTGTCTTAACTGTAATTATTAGTTGTAGCTTAGCGTGTCCTGTATTTGCTGATTGGGTATCTGGTGGTAACTGGAGTTACGGAGGTTATCATAATCCAGGCAATTGGGGAGCATTCTCAAATTATTTCCACGACTATCGATGGCATTGGTCAAGTGTGACTCGAGCAAGTGACAGCAAAGCTAATGTAGGTTATGCTTCTGCTCATTACACATCAAGATCGTTCATAAATACAAGTTTTGGTGAAACTGCATACTTTAATTATGGATTTTAATTGCTAAAGTTTATCCTAGAGAGAAGAAATCTCTCTAGGGTAAACTAGAAAGAGTAGAATTATGAAACGTTTATTTATACATTTCTCGAACCTTTTTATTCTAATCTTTCTGCTTTGGATTGCCTTTATTTCACCTAATACGGTCATCCATCGAAGCCTACCTGTAATAGGGATTCTTCAACAAGAAAGGGAAGTTGTTTATGAAGAGCTTTCATCTAGCTTAGATCAGTTAGCAAAAGAAAACAATAGTTTGATTGCTCGTCAGATTCAAAAAACGGATTCTAAAGGGCAAGTCAAGTTTTCGTATGATATCTACGGAGAAGGAGCACTTCCTAATGGCATCAAAAAAGAAGAGAAAGAATTCGTTGCAAAGGAAAGTTTGCTTACCAATTACTATATACTATCTGGGAATTTAACCCTTGAAAAATTAGATCAAAAACTCCACGATCTTGGTTTTTCAAAAAGTTTCATGAATAAGCCCAATCCCCTGCAAAATTTTATGGTATTTTTTAGTTCGGGTTCCCAATCTCTAGCCTTGGTTATTTTTATCATCAGCTTTGCTGCATTGACCATTATTCAAAAAACACTTGAAATGAGAAGTGCAGGGATTCGTTACATTTCTGGAATAAGACGATACCAGCTCTTTGGACATTCTCTCATGGAAGACGGTAAAGAATTGTTTTTAGGGTGTATTGGTGGAAGTGTCCTAGGAGCTATTCTGATTTATTATTTACAATTGACTCCTTTTGCCTATTCTCTCATCATTTCAGCTAGTATTATTTACAATACACTTTTATTTATTTTATCTGCTTTCCTATCCTTTTTCTTTGCATTCAGTATTCAGACAGTACACTTGGTTAGCCTTTTAAAGGGGAAAATTCCATTAAAAAGAGTCTTGTTTTTTCTCTTTACATGTCAATTTCTTGCAATCACTGTCATTGGTCTCTCAATTCATCGTGTCAGCATCTATGGCTCTATCTGGCAGACTTATCAAGAGGGAAGTTTGGCTTGGTCTAAAGAGACAAATTGGATACAAATTAGTTTGAATCGGGAAAATGTTTTACAAACGACAAACAAAGAAATGCAAATTGAACAAATAGCTAAATGGTCTAAACTGATCGAGTCTGGCATTGAAAAAGGTGGACTTTTGGTCCATCATCAGCTTGCCGCATTTAATTCAAAAGGCTTCATGAACGATCCTAGAACAGGGAGAGAGCTTTCGATCACAGATTACGATCCTCTTGCCAACACCCTGTATGTAACACCAAATTACCTTGATATCCAAAGGATCTTAGTTTCCCCTGAGGAAAAAGAGCGCTTGAATCACTTGCAAGCTGGAGAATTTGGACTCTTGCTTCCTGAAAAGTTGAAAGGGCAAGAAGAGGAGTTGAAAAAACGCTATGAAGATTATCTGACTCCTAGTGATGAACAAGGAAAGAGTCAGTTGCCTATGAAAGCACGGGTGACCTATCTTCCTAACAACCAAAAACGATTTATCTATAATAATACACCGATGATCTATCAGCAATTCTTGACAGACCCGATTTTGGTTGTTGTTCTACCTAGAAGCTTTGGTGGCTACGATAATCCTTATTTCTCTCATCTTAATTCTTATCTTTACTTTGATGGTCTGGAAAAAAGCAAGAAACTAGTAGTTGAGAATGGGCTTGAAAAAAATGTTAGTCAATATGACTATGCGGCGTCTGTATACCAGCAGATGATCCAATCCATTCAATTAGAGAATCTCATTACCATTGCAGGAGGAATCTTTGCAATAGCTACTTCCATACTACTCTTTAACACCATGAATTTCCTCTATTTTGAAGAGTTTAGAAGACCAATCTTCTTGAAGAAGATTGCAGGTCTGGGATTTGTAAAGATTCACCAAATGATTTTGCTCTCAGAAAGTATCCTCTTACTATTAGGAAGCTTCCTGACATTCCTTCTCACTCAAGAATGGTGGATTGCTCTTGTCACTCTCTTGCTATTTATTACTAATGCTTGGTTTATTCTCCTGTACCGGTCTCATAAAGAAGACCACTTGTTAGCCACTGTACTGAAAGGAGCCTAATATGATTAGCATAGAACATTTAACCAAATCATTTGGCCAACGAACGGTCTTTCAAGATTTGAGCTTGCAATTTACAGAAGGTAAGGTCTATGCTCTGATCGGAAATAGCGGGTGTGGTAAAACAACCTTGCTTAATATCTTGGCAAAGTTAGAGCCTTATGAAAAGGGAAGTATCAGCTATCAAGGGCAAGAATTGAAACAAATCAAACAGCATCACTTCTTTAAGCATGAATTAGGCTATCTCTTTCAAAACTTTGGCCTACTTGAAAATGAGACTATCGCTACAAATTTAGATTTGGGATTGATTGGGCAAAAATTAACGAAAAAAGAGAAGAAGCAGCAAGAAGAAGAAGTGCTCAAAAAAGTAGGATTGGCTTACCTTGCTCTGGATCAAAAGATTTTTGAATTATCTGGGGGAGAGGCGCAACGTGTCGCATTAGCTAAAGTTATTTTAAAAGATCCACCTTTAATTTTGGCAGATGAACTAACTGCAGCACTGGATCCAGAAACCTCACAAGAGGTGATGGACTTGCTCTTAATGTTAAAGAATCAAGAGCGTATAATCATTATTGCAACCCATAATCCCGATATTTGGAATCAAGCAGATGAAGTTATAAATTTAAATCAATTATAGTTACAGTCAATAGATATCTTCTATATTTTAAAGTTATTTTATCTGAATCCGTAAAAGCAGTTCAATTGAACTGCTTTTTTCTTCTACGACTTACACTGTTTGGTTTCATGAGCAAGCCCCTCAAAGTGAATTAATAACAAATCATTAGAAGTCATAGTGATGAAATTTCTGTAACAGAAGTAGAGCGAATTGCTGAACCATTAAATGAGTATCTCTCGAAGTAGAAGCGTCTATTTTGACTTTTAGTTTGATAGAATGGTAGTTTGAAAATGTAAATGATAGCTACTGTTCATAAAACATATAAGGTACGTACGGTGTTGTGAGAGGAGCTAGAAATTAGCACTTACCTTATTATTCCAACAACCCCAAAAATGTGATAAAAATTTCAACTACTCTTATCTATAATAAAGCTACCTGTTCTTTGAAAATTGAATCCACTCCGTCTTGATTAGCGTGCCTGTGTAAGTAGGGACTGAGAGTATTTCCCTGTGAAGGGCGACTGGCACAAGACGTGTGTGAGAATTTTCTAACAGACACGGAGTTTATCGTTACCAGACTTAAACGATGCGACAAACTAGATAAAGGAGTTAATCATGAAGGTAGTAAACTTGTATGATTTGAAACAAATGGGAAATAAAGGTGGTTGTACCATCCAATTGATTCATCACTTTCCTTTTGGTATGGGCTTAGGACATCTCAAAAGAGACTACATTGAATTTAAACGTGTTGGTATCTTTGATGGGAAAGCAGTAGAAGTTACTCTTCGAGAACCTTATTCGAGAGATCTACTGCAGGTTGTCAAGTCGATTAAGCAACGTCAGAAATTGATAGCTTATCGTTATAAAGAAGGAAAGCTGCTATTTGTTAAGAAGGAGGCATCAGATGTCCTCTGAACAACAGGAACGAATGGCAGTTCAATATGCTGAGCGTAGTCTTTTATTTACTGTAAAAAGTCTTTTAAAGATTCTAGAATGGTCTAGACGTCAGGCTTTAGCACAAGATTCCGCCTATAAGATAGGGGTGCAGAAATTAGAAGAATTGCTACAATCTCCCTATTCGATTGATACGATTAATCTGAAAAAAGATTTTTTAGACAAACCAATTGATATAGAGAAATTTAAAGCTTTTTTAGAAAAAGAAGAGATTCCTTTAGCCATCGCTTGGCAAGGGGATTCTCTGCATTTCTACACGAAAGACCGTTCGATTCTAGACAATCATTTAGACCATCTGTTAGAAAAAATGGTTAATGATCCGGAGAAATTAGCTGATTTTATCATGGATAAGTCATTAGACGATGCAATTGATGAGGCTAAATCCCAAATTACCTTTAGACAAGAAGGTGCCGTCAAACAGAAAGAGATGGTGAGATGATGTACAGTGGAAAGAAATTCATACTATTCTCACTGTTAGGTATCTTACTAGGCTATCTTTTTCATCGTTTGACGCTTTTGTATGATTCCTATACTGGAAATACATTAGATAAATGGATTCATCTTCTGATGGAAGGTCAAGATGAAGTTCTTCAGTCGCCATGGAATGTTTCCTTTACTGGAAAATCAAGTGCTTTTTTTCTACTAGGCTTTGTGATGATGTTGCTGGTTTATCTCTATCTAGAGACTGGTAAAAAACAATACCGAGAAGGGGTAGAATACGGGAGCGCCCGTTTTGGAACTCTAAAAGAAAAGAAGCTCTTTTACGGTAAGGAATTTTTACATGATACGATC
Source organism: Streptococcus sp. CF10-1 (assembly GCF_024295825.1). Taxonomy (GTDB): domain Bacteria; phylum Bacillota; class Bacilli; order Lactobacillales; family Streptococcaceae; genus Streptococcus. The sequence continues at coordinate 187,080 of NZ_JANCPQ010000001.1, forward strand.
TTAGCACAAGATGTTCGTTTGACATTATTAGATAAAAAACCACCCCAATATGATAGAAATAAGAATATTGCAGTGATCGGAGGTTCAGGAAGTGGGAAGACATTTCGCTTTGTGAAACCCAATCTAATTCAGATGAATAGTTCTAATATTGTAGTGGATCCTAAAGATCACTTGGCCGAGAAAACAGGAAAACTCTTTTTAGAACATGGCTACCAAGTAAAGGTGTTAGATTTAGTCAATATGAAGAACTCAGATGGCTTCAATCCTTTTCGCTATATAGAGACAGAAAATGATTTGAATCGCATGCTGACGGTTTATTTCAATAACACCAAAGGCTCTGGCTCTCGTAGTGATCCATTTTGGGATGAAGCTTCTATGACTTTGGTCCGAGCTTTAGCCTCCTACTTGGTCGATTTCTATAATCCACCCAAAACAAGAGAACAGCTCATAGAAGAAAGTCGTTTAAGTCAAAAAGAATACAAAAACTTGTTGAAACGTCAAAAAAAAGAAGTGGAGGAGCGAAAAAAACGAGGGCGTTATCCAAGTTTTGCTGAAATCTCAAAACTCATTAAACACTTATCCAAGGGTGAAAACCAAGAAAAAAGTGTCTTAGAAATTCTATTTGAAAATTATGCTAAAAAGTATGGGACTGAAAATTTTACCATGCGAAATTGGGCAGATTTTCAAAATTATAAGGATAAGACTCTGGATTCTGTTATAGCTGTAACCACTGCTAAATTTGCCCTCTTCAATATTCAGAGTGTCATGGATTTGACCAAAAGAGATACTCTTGATATGAAGACATGGGGCAAGGAAAAATCAATGGTTTACTTAGTTATCCCAGATAACGATAGTACCTTTCGCTTTCTTTCAGCCCTCTTTTTTTCAACAGTATTTCAAACTCTAACAAGACAAGCAGATATTGATTTTAAGGGGCAATTACCTCTTCATGTGAGAGTCTACTTAGATGAATTCGCAAATATCGGAGAAATCCCAGATTTTGCTGAACAAACCTCAACAGTCCGTTCTCGAAATATGAGTCTCGTTCCTATTCTACAAAATATTGCCCAACTTCAAGGGCTCTATAAAGAAAAAGAAGCTTGGAAAACCATTCTTGGGAACTGTGATAGCTTAGTATACTTAGGTGGTAATGATGAAGATACCTTTAAATTTATGAGTGGTTTACTCGGTAAACAAACCATTGATGTTCGAAATACTAGTCGTTCCTTTGGCCAGACAGGTTCAGGATCCCTTTCTCATCAAAAGATTGCTCGTGATCTAATGACACCCGATGAGGTCGGAAATATGAAACGGCATGAATGCTTGGTTCGAATTGCCAATATGCCTGTCTTTAAAAGCAAAAAATACAATTCAACCAAGCATCCAAACTGGAGGTACCTAGCCAATCAAGAAAGCGATGAACGGTGGTGGAACTATCAAATCAATCCTTTGAATCAAAATCAAGAAAATCATCTTGAAGGCCTTAGAATTCGTGATTTAACTTTTGAATCTAGTTTAAAATAAAAATAGAAAAGAGGAAATACATGTTTACGCATTTTAAAGGTTTTGTTTATGGAGTAGACGCAAGTGCTATGTTTGCACAAGCTATGTCTTTGTTACAGAAGGGATTGATTGCCGTTGGTGCCTTTCTCGTTGTTGTGGGGATTGTCAATCTTGCAACCAACATTAAAGATGGAGGACCAGGTGTTCGGAATGCCATTCTTGAAATTGTCGGTGGAGTTATGGTCGGGGCTGCTGGAGCCTTTGTAACCCAGATTTCAATTTAGGAGGATAAACAATGACATGAATCTTAGTTTAGTCTCACCCTTTGTTTACCTTGCATCTGAAAAAATATCAGCTGAAAATTTATTTGAAGGATTTAATGTAGATTTACAATCTACGGTAGATCTGATTAAATCACTATCTAACTACAATCCAACCGTTTGGACTTATATGTCTAGTATTACTAAAAGTGTCATGCAGCCCCTTGGAGTTGCGATTTTATCGGTTGTTCTCATCCTAGAATTTTCGAAGATGGCTAAGAAAATTGCTAACTCTGGTGGAGCGATGACCTTTGAAGCCTTAGCGCCAATGCTGATTAGTTATATTATGGTCGCAGTTGTAATTACCAACACTACCGTCATTGTAGAAGCCATCATCGGGATTGCGAGTCATGCCATTGAACAAGTGGCCTCGATTGTGGCTCACGGTGGGGCAAAGTATGATACACTCTCTGGATTAAAAGGGTCAGGATTTATTGGCCGGATGATTGTGGGCTTTTTCGCCCTCCTCATTTGGCTTGTTCGGATAGTAAGTGCAGCCATGGTTAATCTTTTGGTATCTATTCGATTTATTCAACTCTACCTTATGATCCCATTTGCCCCTCTTACGATTCCAACATTTTTAAGTGATGAATGGAAGTCTATTGGTTTAGGCTATTTAAAAAATATTATGGTCTATGCGGTACAAGGGGTTCTTATTTTTCTGATTGTTTCTCTTGTTCCTTTGTTTGAATCTGCTGGTAAAATAGCTGTTTCAAATGGTGCAGGAGTCCTGCAATCACTTGCGATTATGTTTGGTAGTTTGGTACAAGCTATCTTACTGATTATTGCCCTCGTTGGTTCTCAACGTACGGCTCGCTCAATCTTAGGTATGTAATTAGATAAAGGCTAGGAAGTGGTTGCTTCTTAGCCTTTTTAGAAAGGAAAGTCATGAATACACGTGTCTTTAAAGACATCTCAAAATACCAACACAGGGCTTGGTTAGGTTTCACCACAAGACAAATCATCTTTGTTTTACCAGCCTTTATTGTCACAATTATTGTTTTGGGCTTGAATCTCTTTTTCTGGCAATTTGGAGATTGGTTTGTTTACGGTTTTGTGTTTGCTTTTACCATCCCCCTCTTGCTTTTTGGAGTCTATAAACCCAATGATTTATATTTTGAACATTATTTGAAATACCGTCTTCATTTTGAACTAACGATACCCCTACGCACAATTTCAGGAAAGAAAGGACTTGAACATGAAAAGAAAATCAAATACATTAAAGAAACAAAAGACTTCAACGACTAATAAAAAGGAAGAAGTTAAAGATAAAAAAGAGGAAGTGTTACCATCAACGGCTAATACTCTTTCCTATCAAGCCTTGTATCAAAATGGTCTGATGCAGGTAAAAGAAGATTATTTTTCACAAAGCTATTTACTTGGTGATGTCAATTACCAGACCGTTGGTTTAGAAGATAAGGGAGCAATCATTGAGAAGTATTCTGATTTGATTAACTCTTTAGATGACCAAACCAACTTCCAATTGACCATTTTTAATAAAAGATTGAATTTAGAAAAATTCAGACACAGTGTTTTGTATGAGGAAAAAGAAGATGGGTACGATAGCTATCGTAAAGAATTGAATCGGATGATGAATCAAAATTTAGATAGTGGTGAAAATAACTTTTCGGCTGTGAAACTGATTAGTTTTGGTAGAAAGGATTCTAATCCCAAACAAGCTTATCGTTCCTTGTCTCAAATAGGCGAATATTTCAAGAGTGGTTTCTCAGAAATTGATGCTCGATTTGGATCCTTGACTGGAGAAGAACGGGTGAACTTGTTGGCAGATATGCTTAGAGGAGAACACCATCTTCCTTTTTCTTATCGTGATTTAACGAGATCTGGCCAGACAACTCGTCACTTCATAGCACCTAATCTCTTGGATTTTAAAAACAAGAATTACCTACAAATCAATGACCGCTTATTACAGATTGTCTATGTGAGAGACTACGGTATGGAATTAGGGGATCAGTTTATCCGAGACCTCATGCAAGGAGATCTGGAATTGATTGTAAGCCTTCATGCTCAAAGTTCGACCAAGGCAGATGCCATGAAGAAACTACGAACAAAGAAAACCTTAATGGAATCCCAAAAGATTGGGGAACAACAAAAACTAGCTCGTACAGGTATCTATTTGGAAAAAGTAGGTCATGTATTAGAAAGCAATATCGATGAAGCTGAGGAACTCTTAAAAACCATGACCGAGACAGGAGATAAACTATTTCAAACGGTCTTCTTGATTGGGGTCTTTGGTCAGGATGAAGAAGAACTCAAACAAGCCCTAGACACTATCCAACAAGTGGCCGGCTCAAATGACCTAATGATTGATAAACTTCCATATATGCAAGAAGCAGCCTTTAATAGTTTGCTGCCATTTGGTTGTGATTTTTTAGAGGGAGTATCACGGAGTTTATTAACGTCCAATATAGCAGTGAACTCACCTTGGACTTCAGTAGACTTACAAGACCGTAGTGGGAAATATTATGGTATCAATCAAATCTCAAGCAATATTATTACCATTGATCGCAGCCTATTAAATACACCGTCTGGTCTGATTTTAGGAACATCTGGAGCTGGGAAAGGGATGGCAACTAAGCATGAAATTATCACGACCAAAATCAAGGAATCTGGTGAAAATACTGAAATTATCATCGTGGATCCAGAAGCAGAATACAGTGTCATTGGACGAGCTTTTGGGGGAGAAATGATTGATATTGCGCCCGATTCCCAAACTTATCTCAATGTCCTTGACTTGTCTGAGGAAAATATGGATGAGGATCCTGTAAAGGTAAAATCAGAATTTCTTTTATCTTTTATTGGCAAGTTATTGGATAGAAAAATGGATGGGAGAGAAAAATCGATTATAGACCGAGTCACCAGACTCACCTATCAGTCATTTAAAGAGCCTTCTTTGGAAGAATGGGTCTTTGTCTTGAGCCAACAACCAGAAGAAGAAGCGCAGAATTTGGCACTTGATATGGAACTGTATGTTGAAGGTTCTCTTGATATTTTTTCTCATAAGACCAATATTCAGACAGGATCTAACTTCTTAATCTATAACGTTAAAAAGTTAGGAGATGAGCTGAAACAAATCGCTCTTATGGTTGTTTTTGATCAGATATGGAATCGTGTCGTTCGGAACCAAAAATTAGGGAAGAAGACTTGGATTTATTTTGATGAAATGCAGCTTCTTTTATTAGATAAATATGCCAGTGATTTCTTCTTTAAATTGTGGAGTCGTGTCAGAAAATATGGAGCCAGTCCGACTGGGATAACCCAAAATGTCGAAACCTTATTGTTAGATCCAAATGGTAGACGGATTATTGCCAATAGTGAATTTATGATTCTCCTCAAGCAAGCAAAAAATGACCGAGAAGAACTAGTTCAACTCTTAGGCTTGTCAAAAGAACTCGAAAAATACCTAGTCAATCCAGAAAAAGGGGCAGGACTAATAAAAGCTGGTTCAGTTGTCGTTCCCTTTAAAAATAAGATTCCCCAAGGTACACAATTGTTTGATATCATGAGTACAGATCCTGATAAAATGGCTTCTAATTAAGGGGAAGGTAAATGAAGGATAAGAGAGAAATCATACGTGCCCGAAAGGCATTTAGAAGAAGTCTAAAAGATGAGAAGAAATTCTTAAAACAAGGAAAGAAGGAGGTGAGAAAACAGAAAAAAGATTCCGCTGTACTGGATGAAAAAGCATGGAAAAATGAGATAAAGCAAAAGCTGGAGAATATGAGAGAAGCTTCAAAGGCTAGAGTAAAACAAGCAAATGAAGACTACAATCATATTCTTCAAAATAGTCCTCCATCACTTTTGAATCGGAAAGAATTAAGAGATAGACGATTGCCTCATGCTAGGAAACGATTGAAAATAGCCAAGAAACAATTTAAGGAAGCTAAGGTTGAAGCAAAAGAAGAAAGAAAAGAGAGTCGTAAAGAAAGAAAAACCAATCAAAAATTTTTCTACGGTCAGGAAACGAAAGTAAAATCCAATTTTTTCCTTCAAGGGAAGAATCTAGAAGAATTAAAAGCTAAGAAAGAAGTCAAAGCCGCAAAAGAGAATCTAAAATCTACTAAGCAAGCCTATAAGTTCAAAAAAATCAGTAGGAAAGCCAAAACCTTTCTTTATGTCCTTGGACGTGAAGGTGGAGAGTTAGCTTCAGAAAATGAAGATTTAGAAAGTTATCGCACACTTCATGAGACCATTAGAAAAGGGAAACGCTACAGTCGGCTTTCTTATAATCTTGGAAAAGCTAGTGTCAAAACAGGACAAGCAACAGGTCGTTTTACCAAGAAAAGACTGACCAACACAAAAGAGCGATACCATCATTTTAAGGATGGAAAAGGATGGAAACTAACTAAAGATAATCCAAGTTCCTTTAAAAATCGGTATCGAAAATTAAAGAAACAAGGTCTTTTAAGTGTCCGAAATATCTATCAAAAATTAAAAGGAGCCTTTTCCTTCTTTACATTTGTGGCTGGAAATCCTGTAATCTGGATAGTTGGAGGAATAGTCTTTCTTCTTTTACTTATGATGAGCTTCTTTTTAGGATTTTCATCTGCTAGTTTGATTCAACAAGATGAATTTGAATTAACAAAAGCTTATACCCACCTAACTTGGGAAGATGCAGAACATACTCGTACAAATGACAAAGGAATTACCTATTACACAAAAGTTGATGATGTGATGGGCTATATGAACTTTAAATTCCATGACTATGAGTTACAGAAACCAGTTCATTTGTTTAGTTCAGAAACTTACAAGGATTATCTATCTGCTTTGTGGCATGATTTAAACGATGGGGAAGATTTGAAATCCATGCAAGACCTTTATGAAACTCCTAAGTATAAACTCTCGAAAGACGATCAAGAGGAAATAAAGGAACTAAAAGAAGAAGGTGTGTATGCTTCCATGCAGGAATTGGACAATCCATTTGAGGGGAAAAGTAACGAAGATAGTTTGACCATGACTTATCGTTATGGATACTATGATTTAGACGGAAAACCTACTCTTCAGGAGTACATTCTATTAGAAGCGAAGGCTCACCAAACGATTGTCGCACCAATGGATGGAGTTGTATCTCTAGATGGAGATGATGTTATTCTCACTAACGGAAAAGGTGAGAATGAGAGTCGTTTAACCTTATATTCCATTCATAATGGCCGTGCGATTGAGGGGACAAGGGTCTTAACGGGTGATGTTATTGGTGAAACACCAGATGATACAGGTTTGAAAGTTTCCTATCAAAAGTATAAGAACAAGAAAGAAAAATTGGTATATGTCAATCCGCAATTTTATTTTCCAAAAGTCATTCAACTTCAGACAACTATCTTACCTGCCATTGGTCAGTTTGGTGGAGATGAGTTTGAACGAGCAAAACATATTTATGATTTTTTGAAATCTCAAGGGGCAAGTCCCCAAGCCATTGCGGCTATTTTAGGAAATTGGTCGGTAGAGTCTTCTATCAATCCTAAACGAGCTGAAGGGGATTATTTATCTCCTCCAGTTGGCGCTACCGATTCCTCATGGGATGATGAAACCTGGTTAGCGATAGGAGGGCCAGCCATTTATAGTGGTGCTTATCCTAATATCCTTCATAGAGGTTTGGGGTTAGGTCAATGGACGGATACCGCAGATGGTTCAACACGTCATACAGCTTTGTTAAATTATGCACGCACCCAAAATAAGAAATGGTATGATTTAGACCTACAACTTGATTTTATGCTTCATGGGGATAGTCCTTACTATCAAAGTTGGTTAAAGGATTTCTTTAAAAATACGGGCAGTGCAGCCAATCTCGCCCAACTCTTCCTCACCTATTGGGAGGGAAATTCTGGTGACAAACTACTGGAAAGACAAACCAGAGCAACGGAATGGTATTACCAAATTGAAAAAGGCTTCAGCCAAACAAATGGAGGACAGGCAAAAAGTGACCCGCAATCCCTTGAAGGTGTTCGTGGAGACTTGTATGAACATTCTGTTCCTGGTGGTGGAGATGGTATGGCCTATGCCTATGGACAATGTACATGGGGTGTTGCGGCTCGTATGAATCAATTAGGCTTAAAATTAAAAGGAAGCAATGGAGAGAAGATTTCAATCATTAATACCATGGGAAATGGTCAGGACTGGGTTGCGACAGCTTCAAGTCTTGGTGGAGAAACGGGTTCCACACCAAGAGCAGGTGCTATTGTTTCTTTTGTAGGAGGTACACATGGTACACCAGCTATCTACGGTCATGTGGCTTTTGTAGAGAAGGTCTATGATGATGGTTCTTTCCTTGTGTCTGAAACTAACTATGGTGGCAACCCTAACTATACCTTTAGAAAAATCTCTCATGCAGATAGTGCCATTAGTTTTGCCTATACTACGAAATAAAGAAGTTTACACTTGCAATTTTAGCTATTTTCAGGTAAAATAAATAGTGTAGATGAGTGGTCGGCTCATGGTCAATCTGATAGTAATCTTGGACGTAAGGGCCAAGCGGTGGCGGACACCAGAACGAAATCCGATAGCAATCTTGGACGTAAGGGCCAAGCGGTGGCAGACACCAGAATAAACCGACTGACTAGGTGGCTTACAGACTCTGTAAACCACCTTTTTTTGTGAGGAAAATATGGCAAATTCTAGAGATTATCGTAATCCAAATTACACCGAAACAATAAAACTTCAGCGTTTTTTTACACAGTTACAAATTGCGGCTTCTTTTTTTAAAGAACACTTTGTTGGCAAAATTATGTATTATGAAACGGAAATTGAAAGTGTTGAACTTCATTTTTCACCTACTAATTTCATGCACCTATGTGGTGTTGATTACCGAAAAGGTGCAGGCAGTTTCTTTGACGATTGTTTAAATAGACATGTCATAATTGATGAGTTGAAAATAAAAAAAGATGGAACCACGATGCAAAAGTTACAAGTTTTAGGATCCATTGGGGAGTTATTGGGAAAGCATGTTCATCTAACTGGTTCAGGACGTTATTTGTATTTGGAGTTTGATTATGCTCTACGTACAAGAAAACAGATAATAGCATTAACATTGAAAGAGACCTCTAGGAAAATTGTTCCTCAATCTTTATTAGATTTGAAGAGAAAGACAGTATTTCCAAAAGGTCAAAAAGTAATTTCAATTTACTCAAAACATTTACAAACATCGGAACTTTTTTATTATTTAAAAGATTAGTTTACATATCTTTTGTGGTATAAAATATATTTTTATCATTTTCAGGAGAACGCAGTTTTGGCTCGTTCTCTTTTTTTGTTGTGATACTTCTTTCAAGGAATATTTGGTAGGATTGGAGTGAAAAAAAATTAACTAGGAAAGAAGGAAGTATATGGAAGCCATTTATCAACGTGATTCGGATCAAGATGGATTAACTGATGCTCAAGAATTGGCCCTAGGAACCAATCCTCTTAGCTCAGATTCTGATGGTGATGGACGTTCAGATTTAGTGGAAATAGAAGAAGGAACCAATCCCTTAGAAAAGGATTTACAAGACATAGACCAAACAAGTATCACTGAATCGTCATCAGTATTTATGGAAATGAAACAAAAGATTTCAGATATGATGGAGAGTCACTACAAGGAATTTATACTGGCTCTGATTAGTATTGAAACAGGGATTGAAAACCAACAAGACCTAGAAGACTTATATACTTACTACATGAGAATGGATGCCGTTTCTCTTTTATCTAGTGATTTAGAAACCAGTCCTCAAGAGGTTGAAATGGAGATAGAGTTGTAGGGGAATCATGTGATTCTCCTATTTTCGTATAGATGAAAGGAGCGAGTATGGAAGTAATACAATTATTGGCTATGTTTCGTGGAACAATTCCAAAAGATAGGGATAAAATGGACCTATTTCTTCGCTATCAGGCGCAACATTTTGATGAGAAATGGCAGGACTTGGTAGAGAGTTTTTTGACTGAAGAGGAGAAGATAGAAGAGATACCTCATGTCTATTCGTTTCATCAAGACATTGTTTCTTTCCTAGAGGCCAGTTCTGAAAATAATGACCAAGATCTAGAAAGTTACACAAGAAATTTTGGACAAGCAGGACTAGATAAATTATCTCAATTAAGTAATTTTGAGAAAAATTTGGTGCTAAAAGTCGCAAGCTATAACCTTTCCACTCGATTTTACATCCAATCTGAAAAAGAGAAACTAACACCATTAAGTGAGCTTGTATTTCATCAGAATCAGGATGTTAATTTAGTCAATGTCTATCGGGTTGCGAATAATCTATCTGACCGTATTAGTAGAGATATAGAGGAATTTCTTCTAATGGTTGACTCAAAAGAGGTTAAAAAAGAAGTTCCTGAGATTCATTTTGAAGAAAAAGAGGGAGATGTTCTAGCCTATTTGGGTTCAGAATTGATGGCTACTTTAGATATCGTTACGGATCTTGTCCATCATGAAGAAAACTACATACAACTCCCACTGACACAAAAGCTGAAGATTATTACTCATTTTGATGAAGTAAAAGCTAAAAGCGAAAAGTCTAATCAAGTAGAGAAAATTTTATCTCCTTCAAGTGATATTGAACAGGAAACGGAAGAAACTAACTCCTTTTCTAATGTCGATAAAATTGTAGAAGAAGCTTTGAGGGAATATCCAATCGGTTCACAAGTAAGTTATAAAGGACAAGTATTTCAGTTGGTTTCGATTGAAAATGCGCAGTTAAATGACTTAGTTCGCCTAGAGCTATTCAATGATTCCAACCAGTTATTTGAAGAGAATCCTATCTTATACTTGAACAGTTTGGAAGAGATTGAACAAGTATTGTCTCATTTAGAACTTGAAAAAGAAGATTCAGAGATTGAGATTGATTCATCAAGTGAAAGTCAGGAAATAGATTTGTTTTCATACCTGGAAGAAGAAAATGTAAATGAAAAGGATAAGGATAAGGAAACAAAATCTTTAATTTCAGGTATAGAAGAGACGGATGTCCCTGTTCTAGATTTTGTTTTTCCAGATGATTTAGAGGACTTTTATCCTAAGACAAATCGAGAAAAGATTGAAACGAATATCGCCGCAATTGAACTTGTTAAAAGATTAGAAAAAGAGAGACGACAAGCGAATCCAGAAGAACAAGAGCTACTCGCCAAGTATGTCGGCTGGGGCGGTCTTGCCAATGAATTTTTCGATGAACTCAATCCAAAGTATGAAACAGAACGTTTAACTCTTAAGAGCTTAGTAAGTAAATCAGAATACTCGACCATAAAACAAAGTTCTCTCACAGCCTATTATACAGACCCAATGATTATTCGCCAGATTTGGCAAAAATTACTGGATGATGGTTTTGAGGGAGGAAGGATATTAGATCCTTCTATGGGGACTGGGAACTTCTTTGCGGCGATGCCTAGAAGTATACGAGAGAAATCAGAACTCTATGGGGTTGAATTAGACAGTGTGACTGGTGCAATCGCAAAACAACTCCACCCCAATACCCATATTGAAGTGCGAGGATTTGAAGAAGTTCCCTATCAAAATAATAGTTTTGATTTAGTCTTAACGAATGTTCCTTTTGGAAATTTTCGCATTGCCGATAAAAACTATGATAAACCTTATATGATTCATGATTACTTTGTCAAACACTCACTTGATTTAGTAAGAGACGGAGGACAAGTGTCGATTATCTCATCTATTGGGACAATGGATAAGCGGACAGATAATGTCTTACAAGAGATTAAATCCAATACTCATTTTTTAGGGGGAGTTCGGTTGCCGGATACGGCTTTTAAAAAGATTGCAGGTACCCGAGTGACCACAGATCTCCTATTCTTTCAAAAGGATCAAGCAAAGAATCTTAATGAGGAGGAACTTGTCTTTAGTGGCTCTGTTCCCTTTGAGGAGGATAAGCGTGTCTGGATCAATCCTTATTTTGATGGGAAATACAATACACAAGTTTTGGGTGAATATGAGGTACGTAATTTTAATGGAGGAACCCTCAATGTTAAGGGGGAATCAGAAACATTAGCTACTGACATAATGAAAGCATTAGAGAATGTAGAAGCACCTAAACAAATTGACAATTCTTTGAAAGCACCTGTTTTTATCCAAGAAGAAGTGGATAATTCTATCCCAAGTCATATACGTGAGAACTTAGCGCTCTATTCTTTTGGATATGAGGGAAATCAAATTTATTATCGAGATACGCATGGCATTCGGAGAAGTTCAAAAGTAGACGAAATTAGTTATTATGTAGATGAGAAGGGAGATTTTAAAGCTTGGGACAGTTCCTTGTCTGAACATAAAATAGATCGATTCGTGCAACTTCATTTGACAGATGAGGAAGCACTAGATGTATACAAGTCAGAAGAAGCGAGTAAAAGAGGGAAATATAAGGGCTTGTTCAAAAAAACGGTCTTTTATGAAAGCCCCTTATCGGATAAGGATATTAGTCGCATTAAGGGCATGGTTGATTTGAGAGAGACCTATCAAGCCTTAATTGAAATTCAACGCCATCCAGATTATAGTCGGACAGATTTTCAGGTATTACTTAGTAAACTCAATCGTGACTATGATCGGTTTGTAAGCCAATTTGGATACTTGAATGTCTCAGTCAATCGAAACTTATTTGATAGTGACGATAAGTATTCTTTACTAGCAAGTTTAGAAGATGAATACATTGATTCTAAAGATCAGAAAGTAAAATATAAAAAATCTTTAGCCTTTGAGAAAGCATTGGTTAGGCCGGAGAGAGTGATTACAAGAGTTTCAACGGCTTTAGATGCCTTAAACTCCAGTTTATCAGATGGTAGAGGGGTTGATATAGACTTTATGGTATCAATTTACCCTGAACATAGCCAAGCAGCTATTTTAGATGAGTTGGGTGACCAGATCTTAATGGATCCAGAAAGCTATTTAAGAGGGGAAAGAAATTATCTTTCTAAGAACCAGTTTTTGTCAGGAGATATTCTCAACAAGATAGAAGTAGTTCAACTATTAGTAGAGGAAAACAACCAAGAATGTGATTGGACTCATGCGTTAGATTTGTTAGAATCTGTTCGCCCTCCAAGGATTCATCTGGCAGATATTGAGTTTAAAATAGGGTCACGTTGGATTCCTCAATCCGTTTATGGTAAATTTGCCTTTGAATGTTTTACCAACCGTGAATTTGAATTGTCTTCGCCTGATGTTGAACAAGTCATTGAAGTGAATCCTGTCGATGGGCAGGTTCATTTAAGGACACCATTTGCTTATCGCTATCCAAGTGCCAAAGATAGTAGTCTTGGAGTCAGTGGCTCACGTTATGATACAGGAAGAAAGATTTTTGAGAATTTACTTAATTCGAACCAACCGACTATTACTATGACTGTTACGGAAGGGGAAAAGAAAAAGACCATCACAGATTTGGAAAAAACCTCTGTTCTAAGAGCAAAAGAGCAGCATTTACAAGAACTCTTTCAAGACTTTGTCTCACGGTATCCAGAAGTTCAACAAGTCATTGAAGAAAGTTATAATCGTCTTTATAATCGAACGGTTAGTCGAGAGTATGACGGTAGCCATTTAGTCATTGATGGCTTGGCACAAAACATCAGTCTTCGTCCTCATCAAGAGAATGCCATTCAAAGAATTGTAGAAGAAAAAAGAGCCTTGTTAGCTCATGAGGTAGGTTCAGGAAAGACCTTGACCATGCTTGGTGCTGGCTTTAAATTAAAGGAGTTGGGGATGGTTCATAAGCCCTTGTATGTGGTGCCCTCTAGTTTGTCTGCTCAGTTTGGCCAAGAAATCATGAAATTTTTCCCTACTAAAAAAGTCTTTGTGACCACTAAGAAAGATTTTGTGAAGGCAAGAAGAAAACAGTTTGTGTCACGTATTATTACAGGAGATTACGATGCCATTGTCATTGGGGATTCTCAATTTGAAAAAATCCCTGTCAGTAAGGAAAGACAGATGAATTATATCGAGGATAAACTCAATGAACTACGAGAGATTAAAACACATTCTGAAAATAAGTACACCGTTAAAGAAGCAGAGCAATCAATAAGTGGTCTTGAGAAACAATTGGAAGAACTCCAACGCTTTAATCGTGATAGTTTTATTGATTTTGAGAACTTAGGAATTGATTTTCTCTTTGTGGATGAAGCACATCACTTTAAAAATATACGTCCAATTACTGGACTTGGAAATGTAGCAGGGATTACCAATACAACGTCTAAGAAGAATGTGGATATGGAAATGAAGGTTCGACAGATTCAGGAAGAACATGATTTTAAAAATATTGTCTTTGCGACAGGAACACCTGTTTCAAATTCAATTAGTGAGCTGTATACTATGATGAACTACATTCAACCGGATATCTTAAAACGCTATCAAGTTGATTATTTTGACTCTTGGGTAGGTGCTTTTGGAGAAATTCAAAACTCTATGGAATTAGCTCCTACAGGGGATAAGTACCAGCCTAAGAAACGATTTAAAAAGTTTGTCAATCTACCTGAGTTGATGAAAATCTATAAAGAAACAGCCGACATTCAAACACAAGATATGTTGGATTTACCTGTACCAGAAGCCCATATTATCCCTATTGAGAGTGAGTTAACTGAAAACCAGAAACTCTATCTAGAAGAATTGGTTATGAGATCAGATGCGGTCAAATGTGGAACAGTTGATCCAAGTCAGGATAACATGTTAAAAATTACGGGTGAGGCACGAAAATTAGCTATTGATATGCGTTTATTGGACTCTAGTTATAGTCTAGCAGACAATCATAAACTGCTTCAGGTAGTGGATAATGTTGAAAGAATTTATCGTGAGGGAATGGAAAATAAGGCTACTCAGATGATTTTTTCAGATATTGGCACACCTAAGAAAAAAGATAATGGCTTTGATGTTTATTCTGAGATTAAGGCTTTATTAGTTGATAGAGGAATCCCTAGTATGGAAATTGCCTTTGTACATGATGCCAATAGTGATGAAAAGAAGAATAGCTTGTCTCGAAAGGTTAATGCAGGAGAGGTTCGGGTTCTTCTTGCCTCAACTGAAAAAGGAGGAACAGGTTTAAATGTTCAGAGCAAGATGAAAGCAGTTCACCATCTGGATGTACCGTGGAGACCAAGTGACATTCAGCAACGTAATGGACGTATTATCCGACAGGGAAATGAAAACAAGGAAGTGGATATTTACCACTATATTACCAAAGGTTCGTTTGATAATTATCTATGGGCAACTCAGGAGAACAAACTCCGTTATATTAAGCAGATTATGACTTCTAAGGAGCCGATTCGTGCTGCGGAAGATATTGATGAACAGACTATGACAGCTTCTGATTTTAAGGCACTAGCAACAGGTAATCCTTATCTCAAATATAAGATGGAACTAGAGAATGATCTAACTCTATTAGAAAATCAAAGACGCGCCTTTCAACGCAGCAAGGATCACTATCGTCATACAATCTCTTACTGTGAAGAAAATATGCCCATTCTTGAGAAACGATTAAGCAAGTATGAAGGCGACATTCAACAGTCTGAAATGTCGAAAGACCAATCATTTTCTATGACGATAGGTAAACAAGTTTTTGAGCAACGAGCTGAAGCAGGTGAATCCCTACACCGTCTTATCCGTCATAATCAATCTGACAGCAAAGAATTTCGAACCCTAGCAAGTTATCGAGGATTTGACATTAAAATGCTTAGTCTTGCAACAAATCAACCTCTTCCTGAAACCTTCTCTGTTAAGATTGTAGGAGAAAACCAATATTCTGTCAGTTTAGATTTGTATTCTCCTTTGGGGACAATTCAAAGGCTTCAGCATACGATAGACCACATTAAAGATGACCAAGTGAAAACTCAGAACTTATTGGATGAATTAAAGGATAAATGGACTACTGCTAAGGTAGAAATTGAGAAAAATTTTCCAAAGGAAGAGGATTATCAAACTAAAAAGGCCGAATACGATGTACTCGCGCCATTGATTGAAACAGAAACGGATTTAGATATTATTGATCAGGCCTTACGACAATTCCACGAAAAAGGAAAAGAAAAGCAAGAACAACTTTCTTTTGAATTAGATTAAAAAATAGATATAAATAGCGGACAAGAAAAGAAAAGCGCGGTAGAATAAAGATAGAAAGAAACGAGGTAACGATTATGATGGAAGATACCTATTATCAATTAGAAGAGGCTTTGGTACAGGGATTTCAAACACCTGAAGAATACCAAGCCTACAAGGAGTTAAAGGAACATTATGAGGAAGTGACAGGGGATTACAGTTTTTCTAAACGAGAGCTCACTAGTCAATTGGAAATCGCTCTTCAGAATCATCAAGGTGTGGACTTTGAAGAACATGAAAAAGAAGAGTATTTGGACTTAGTTCAAAAATTAGAAGAGTTTGATTCCTCTCTTGCCACCCATTATCGTCAGTTGATTGATTAGAAAGGAGAAAGTCATGAATGATTTACTCCTTATCCCAGTAATTTTTTTAGCAGTAGGAGGAATTATCATTCTTTTATGGAGACTCTTTCTTATTGCCAGTGGACTTTTCCTTATTGGTTTTGTCAGTTTTCTTATTTTCGTAGAGGTCTATGGAATTTATCTGTTCTTTACTGAACCTAGTTTATATTTTGATGATATCAGACAATATGGTTTAACTAGTTTTACGGCTGTGTACCTTTTCATCAATCTGATGTTGGTTCTAGGATTTAGTTGGCGCTTCATTAACTCCATAAATAAGCATAAAATGTGAACTTTTTAGATAGTTAAAAGACTTTATTCAAAGGTAAGTTTGAATAAAGTCTTTTTGTTGATGTGCTTATAATCCCGTCTTAGTACTTAGTGTGAGAAACAAAAAGAGATGAATTAAAATTAAAGTGTACAGAATGCTTAAGAGTTTCTATTTTTCTTATAATATATAGTAATTTCGGTACAAATTAACTTGTATATTTTATCTGGTTTAGTGTGATATATTCATTGTTAAATAAAAATATGAGTTCTCCTCTTATTTTAAAAAATAATTATTTTATAATTTTTTATATTTAGTGTAAATTATTCATTGCGTCCCAAATGCGGGAAGTTTGTTTCTGATTTTCATATTTGGATTATAATATTCTCATCAGAGTTACTTAAGGAGTAAGATATGAACCAGATTATGAAACAATATAAATTTCTATATTTCTTGATTATTTTATTAAGCTTGACAAGTGCTCTTTTAATGACATTCTTCTCTCTTCAATTAGGAAGAATACTTGATAGTATAACTAATTCAAATAGTGGATTACTCTTTCATATCACTATTTGTGTAAGTTTAATTTTACTGTGGTTCTTTATCTCTTGTTCTTATTCCTATCTTAAAAATCAATATGTAAAAAAAGTTATTATAGATCTAAAAAAGGGTCTCTTATTACATTATTTATCGCGTGAATTTAACCAAATTGACAACCGTAACCATTCAGATTTCTTAAATAATATCACCAAAAATAGTGACCTTATTCAAGAAAATTTATTGATTCCTAGAATCTCTCTAATTGCAAATTTAGGGACCCTTATCATGAGTGTGGTTGCCATTATCTATATAGAATGGCGATTAGCATTAGTCTTTCTTTTATTGTCGAGTATAACGATTTTTCTATCTCAAATTCCTGGAAAGTTAATGACTAAAGCAACTAATAATTATTCCCTACAAAATAGTCACTATTTGTCAAAAATGACAAACTTTATTAATGGTTTTGAACAAATTAAGTTATTAAATATTCAAAGCTGGACCCAAGAAAAAATTCAGGGAATCAGTTTAGAATTTGAAGAGTCCAGAAAGACATATCAATTCTTAAAAGACTTAGCTTCAACTACTGGAATTTTACTAAGTTTTGGCTCTCAACTATCCTGTATGGTCGCTGGTATCTTTTTTGTAAGAAATAACTTACTGACTATTGGACTACTAGTAGCAAGTATTCAATTATTAAACGGTGTTTTTGCTCCACTACAATCTATTCTTTACAATAAAAATTTAATCAGCAGTAGCAAGTCCATTATTGATAATATCCAAGAAAATCTATATGAGACAAATCATGGAACTTTCCATAAAACAAGTACAATTGATTGTGATAACATTTCGACTATTTCTATTAGCCAATTATATTATGAAATTGAAAATAGAATATTATTTGATCATTTTTCCTATGAATTTAAAAAAGGCAAGCGCTATGCGATTATCGGTGCTTCAGGAACTGGGAAAACAACTTTAGTAAAATTAATACTAAATTATTATCCAAAAAATCTTTATGATGGAGAAATAAAAATCAACGGAAAACAGAATATTGATATTCCCTCAGAGGAGTTATATAAAGATATTGCGTTTGTGCAAAAAAATGACTTTCTAATTGAAGGCAATATTCTAGAGAATATCAAATTGGCTAGAAACCTTCATTTAACTGAAAAATTAAGAAAATCCTTAGGTTTTAATGAAGACTTCCTTCGTAAAAACCTAGCTCAATCAAACAAAATCATTTCAGAAGGAGAAAAGCAACGAATTGATTTAGCTAGGTTTTTAGTCAAAACATATTCAGTTTATATATTTGACGAACCTACAAGTAACCTTGATCCAATAAAAGCAAATGAAATAATGGACTACATTCTATCCATTAAAGATGCAATTGTTATTGTCATTACTCATGATCAAAATCCAGAAATATTGGAAGAGTTTGATCACGTTATTACCTTATAGATAAATGGCCTAGTCTACTAAATGAATGATGTGTTTCTCAAAGTATTGTTTGTAATTTTTGTAGATTGTTTTATTGAAGAGTTCGAAAATTTTTAAAGCTTCTTTGATTTTTAAAAGTGATTTTTGATTATGATAGAATTTCAGTTCCAAATATCCATCTAAATATAGCAAAATAGTTTGTTCAAAAAAATCTGTGGAATCCGCTAATATATTCTTCGTAGCCTGTTTTAAAAATAAAGATTCCTCATATAAGTCGTTCTCAATCATTATAATCAAAGAATTGAGAAGTAGTTGAATGAGAGATTGTCTATTTCTAGGTATAGGACTATACAACTTCCCTTTTTTGAGCGCCTCTTTGGTATATCTAAATAATAAATCTGGAGATAGAACACGACAGCAATTTCCAAGGATGAGCGTTTCGTAATAACCCCAGTTTTCAACAGAAAATAAATAATTTGTAAGATAAGAGGCGTCCTGACGACTCAATTGATGATTCTTATCCATTCCCGAAACAATACTTTCAATGAAAATAGCATTTAATTTATGGTAATGAGAATTTGTCCCACGAAAAAGTTCCATTTCTTTCTCTACCATATCTAGTAATGTTTGAGTATCTTCATTATATGCGGCCTGTTTAACAGAAGCTATTAAGGTATTAAAATCCGAAGGTTGATAATGATTACAGATAAGCAGAAATTCTTCTAGTGTTACTCCTATTCTTTCAAGAAGATACAATAACTTAAAGACAGAAATCTCTGTTTCTCCTAATTCAAACCTAGATATTTGAGATTTTGAAATTTCAGCACCTGCTAATGAAGAAATAGAAATCCCCTTTTCTTCTCTTATTTTCCTATAAGTTTCACCTAAAATCATACTTATCTCCATTTACCATAAACAATCATTAGAAAATGTGACCGATTATGAAAAAATACTATCAAATTTTTTTATTACTATTTGATATTATCATTATTATTGGATTATATCAATAACATTAATGAGTGTGGGAAAAAACTCAATTTCAGGAGAAAAAAATGAATATTTCCACAATAAAACGTATGATATCAAGTTTTTTGGACAGCCTCTGTTCGTAAATTATTTTAACTCATAGTTGATGATTCCACAAATTGAAAAGTTTTAAACTTAGCATTTAAACGCTCAATTTTAATACGTATTATAACTATCTCTATTAAATTTCTTATCCTCTACAGTCAATTCATGCCTTTTTGAACTTTTTATAGGAATAAAGATATCTGATGAATATTCACAGTATCTAAATAACAAAAACAAGTGATTGCTCTGACAAACTTGACCTATACTTTCTTTAAAAAGAGTAAAATCATGTGTATGACCATCTCAAAAAAAAATTGACAGGCACGAAGTGTCGTTAAATCGAGTATGATTGTGTCTTTATGGTGTATATCTTTTTCCAGGATAATTCTTACTTTGGTTTCTTTAGGACATTGAAATAGGACTTTCTATGACATCAATAGCTATAGTGACACTTGCTGCTTTTAAGTTGTCTAAGGCAAATATACCTGAAGAACGAAGAGTATCTTCTACCAATATTATCGTTCGGTGACTGTCGCTAATCCAAGACCAAAATCAAAAGCTAGGAGACGTAGAGTTGTTCAATAGAATAAATAACGCAAGTTTAGCATCAACTGTTTTTATAGACTTAGCGTTTTTGAACGTCCTCCTTTATAGTGTTTGGTTTTATAAGCTTTATTTAGACAGGATATCTTCGTTGGGAAGGTGTCCTTTTTTACACTAATAAATAATTTAAAGTTCTCAGAAGTTAGTTGCATGATCTTTTGTAAATAGTTTTCTTAACTATAGTATAGCATAGTACAGTATGCATTTTATTTTTTTCCAATAAGTCTATTATACTGTCAAAGACAGCTAGTTTTTTTTTTCTCTGAACTGTACGATTTTGTGCCTGAAATGTAGGAATTACCTTTCGTTGTGATGTGATAAAACTTACAAGTTCTTTTTGTTATTCTTGACCTAGTTTTTATAGAAAGAAGGTCTAAGATGTTAAATAAAGTCAAAACTAAAGCCTTAATTAGTGTTGGAGCAGTGGCTGCAACTAGCTTTATTCTCATGATGGGATATACTGCTGGTCAACATTCTACTGCTAAACAAAGTCGTAAAGAGATTGAATTGGCTGCAGCTAAACTTGTAGAGGACAAACAAGCAGAAGATAAAGCAAGTATTTTGTTATCAGATACTGTAAAAGAATTTTTGACACAGTACTATACGAAAGAAAAGCTCGGAGAAAATAATACACGTATTCAACCTTATATGACTGAATCGGCTTATTCTCAAGAATTGTCAAGTCAAAATGATGCCATGAACCAAGTGTATAAGGATTATATTTTAGATTATCATTTCGAAAAAGCTGATATCTTTGTCAATCAGACTACGAATCAAGCTATTGCCATGGTCTCTTATAATGTAACCTATGTATCTGATTTAAAGAATGCCAACCAATCAAAGACGAATCAGACAGAAACAAGAACAGTTAAGTTATCCTATTCTAAACTACCTGGTAAGTTATTGGTCAACCAAGTACAGGTTTGGAAATCTGGGTTAGATGATTTAGATAAGGCAACTCCTAAAACTTTAGAAGAATCCTCATCTGTTCCATCACTGCCAAATACTACGACAAAATGATGATATTGCATGGAAATAGAAGAATGTAAGAAAATTTCAATTCTTGATGTAGCAAGTCGTTTAGGTATCTCCTTTAAACAAGTTTCGAGCAGTGTCTATGAACATCCTGAACACGATTCATTTCGGATTTTTTCAACTACCAATACTTTTAAATGGTTTTCAAGAGATATTCAAGGTGATGTCATTGATTTTGTTCGACTTGTTAAGGGAATTTCCTTTAAAGAAGCTCTAGCCTTTCTTTCTGAAGAACCTTTTCAAAAAGAAACTGTTCAAGAAAAAAGAGAGAGACCATTTTATTATCCTTTAAAGAGAATAGAAGATTCTCACTGTAGTCTGGCCAGATATTACTTAACAGAATGTAGAGGAATTTCAGAAGAAATCGTACAAAAGATGATTCAACAAGGTTTGATAGTACAAGCTAGTTGGAAAACAAATGAAACAGTTGAACCTGTTATTGTTTTTAAAAGCTTTAATCATCGTCACAAGCTGCAGGCAGCAAGTCTCCAAGGGATTTATAAGAATCACTCTCTTCCTAGAGAGAGGTTAAAAACGATTCTAAAAGGAAGCCATGGACATGTTGGAATATCCTTTGATATTGGTAAACCTAATAGACTGGTCTTTTGTGAATCGTTCATCGACTTAATGAGCTATTACGAACTTCATCAACAAAGTCTAACTGATGTTCGTTTGGTATCTATGGAAGGATTAAAAAGGTCTGTTGTTGCTTATCAAACTTTACGACTGATAGCTGAAGAAAATCAGAGGTTGGAATTTTTGGATACAGTAATACCTTCAAAGTTATTGCCTTTAATCAATACAATTCGTGATACCACCAGCTATTTTGATAATCATCCTGATTTATTGACACTTGCGGTAGATTGTGATGATGCAGGAAAAGATTTTTCTGATAAGTTATCTCAATCAGGATTTCCTGTTTTTCTGGATTTCCCTGATAATAAATCTGGGAAAGAAAAAGTAGACTGGAATGATGTCCTTAGAGAAAAGAAATCAGATTTACAATTGATGATCGAGAATGCAAAAGAGACATTGAGGAATCAACCAGTAAGAAAAACCTCTCAATGTTTAGAATTGTGATAACAAAATCAAGATGTTTTAGCTAATATTAGAATGAAGGAGGATCGTATATGACCATTATTGAACGCTTAGAAGAAAAGGTCACTAGGCAAGAAAGTAAGGTAGCAAGAGAGACAGAAAAACTCGCTGCTTACAAAGAACAACTGGAGACAGCGATGTTTGCGACGTTCAAAAGGCGTCAAAGCATTAGTCACATGAGTTTTGAAGAAGCTCTTGACCATGCCTTTGGTAAAGAAAGACAATTCGATGATTCTGAATTTAGAAAGGATGAAATGAGTGAATGACAAAAGATTGGAATTTTAATCAACCATTAGAAAGTAAATCAGAAAATCAAGAAGATCCAGATAAAATTGCGGCCTTATTTAGAAATCATCAAGGAGGTAATGATGTAAATTATGAAGCAGCTTTTCAAAAGCGAAAACAAGCACCTGTGACGGATTCAAATTCTAGTTCTAAACCCAAAGTTACAGAGGTTAGAACAGGAAAAGAGACAGATATCACTACAAGTTATCAGCAACATCTTAAAAGACTTATTGCGGATAACAATAGCGATATTCAAAGCAGTCAAAAGAAAATTGAAGAGCTACATACATTTATTGACACAAAGAATAAAGACAATAAGAAATTACAGTCCATTTATGATGCGATTTCGGATTTACACTAAGCAGTCCTGATAGGCTGCTTTTTTTGAGAGGTTATAGATGTTTACAACATTTTTTAAGAAAAATCACGACAATAGTGATGTATTTAAAAAGCTGATTCATAGACTATCTGATATGTCTGTCCAAGATCTTGAAAAAATAGACCGACTGTTAGATATCATTTTCACTCCAGATCAAGAATCAGAACAAGTAAAAACAGAATCAATTTATAGGGAAGAAACTTTGGACGACACATTAAAGGAAGCTAAGAATCAACTTCATAAGGAACAATTGGAGAAGAATTTAGAGAGATTTAGGAAAGACGGAAGGAAGTGAATAGTTTTATACAATTTTCTTTTACTTGAATAAAGTCTTGTGTTATACTTTTAGTATAGACTAGAGAAGGAAGTAAATATTTTGGAGTTGACTACCAAGCAGGAAAAGCAACTAGGTCAGACGCAGTGGTTTCATGCTACATTATTGAGACATTTAGAATCCTTAAAAAGTGGTATAGATGTTAAATTTAATTTAGGAAGTGAGCTAGATTTTGGTCCTGGTTTCTATATCACGCCTGACTTTGAACAAGCTAGAAAATTTATTAACAAGCAAGTTGAAGTATTAAATCGAAGCAGCTCTAATAATAATATTTTTGACTCAGAAGAAGAAGTAGGAATTATAGTAGAATTTCGTATTTCAAATTTTATAGAAATTTTTAAGAACCCTGACTATCATTGTCACTATTTTGCAAAACATAAAAAGTCAGAGTCAGATTTAGATTTTGCTGAATTTGTCGTTCAAAATCGGGAAAATCCAGATGAATTACAACACCATTTTGATTTTATCTATGGTGTTCAGACTGATGACAATCCAACCCAAGCTTTAGCTCGTTTTCGTCAGAATGAAATTACAAAAGAAGAAATGCTTGCTGAGTTTAGAAAACCATATTCTTTTAAACAATTATCCATCCACAACCAATCTTTTTGTGATATAATGAAAATAGAGAAGGTTTATCAATCAAAAACAGGAGAGGAGTTACAAAAATGGCAGTAGTATCATTGGAAAATAATATTAAACTATATAGTTCAGAATTATTTCAAGCACTATTAAAAGCCTCTAATTATAAATTGGATAAGCGTATTGCTCAGACTGTTGCAGAAGGCTATGCTCGTAATCTAGATTATTCTGATCCTGAACTGATGCATGTTGGTGTAACTTCGGTTGCTAACAATCTGCTTACAAAAATTAAACAAGAGTATTTTAATGTATAGTATTTTAAAAAGCCACCGAAAAAGGAATTACTCTTTAAGGTGGCTTTTTTAGAAGTAAAGTTTAGGCTAGAAAAACAAGAAGTAACGCACCAAAAATGGTGCATTTCTTTTTTCTAAATGTTACGGCTCTTTGTCAACTGCAGTGGGTTGAAGAAAAGCTAAGATCTTGAAAGGACACATTTCGTCCTTTCTTTTTTGATGTTCAGAGCGATAAAAATCCGTTTTTTGAAGTTTTCAAAGTTTCGAAAACCAAAGGCATTTCGTTTGATGAGTTTAATGAGATTATTAGTCGCTTCCAATTTGGCGTTAGAATAGGGTAGTTAAAGGGCGTTGATGTTCCAAAGGAAACAGCACAACTCTTGAAAAGTATGGGATATGAAGTACAATTAGCTTTGATTGCGACAAAGCCTAAGCTGTCCTATCTGAGCACCCTTATCCGTTATGAAAAACTGTATGCTATCAATCCAGATCAAGCACGCGCAACTCCAAAAGAACATCATGATTTCATTGTAAATCATCTAGTTGATAATACAAGACAATTGGAAAAACTAGCTATCTTTGAAAGAATTCAAATTTACCAACGAGATAGAAGTTGTGTATACGATTCAGAAGAAGATAAAACTTCAGTAGCAACCGTTCTTCATGATTTACTATTTGGCGAATGGAATCAAGTTGAGAAAGAGATGCTTAAATCAGGAGAAGGAAAATTGAAAGATTTAACTAATCGAAATGGTTGTTAGATCTTGAGTTTTAAAATATAGTCTACTTATAACTTTTGTTAGTTGTTTAAGGTGGGCGAAACTTTTTTAGAAGCAAAAAACGCATAGTCTCAGGTGTTGAAAAACTTGAAATTATGCGTTTTCTTGTGGGAAGATTTACTCCATTTTCTTCAGGAATTGAGATTTTGCCCATCTCTTTTCATTATATTTAAGGATACTTGAAAGTTATATTTTAGAAAAACAATTATGGAGTTCTTAATACGGAATATAGTATAAATGCTGATTCAAAGTGGAGTTTTGCATGCTTTTTGCTTTTGTTGAGTATAAAATCTATTAACTAAAGTCAACTACAAACATTAATTTAAGATGAAGTAAACTGTAACCTTCGGAAATGTCTCTTACTCGATTTCAGAATGAATCACTGACATAGGATTGAAAGAACTAAGTATTTCTTTTTGTTTTGAATGAGATACGTGAGTATAGATTTGTGTGATTGATATAGAACTGTGTCCAAGAATTTGTTGAATATATCGAATATCTACATCATTATCTAGAAGCATTGTTGCAAAGCTATGTCTAAACATATGTGGTGTAATAGTTTTAGATAAGCCATTTTGTTCAACGATTCTCTTTAAAATTAAACGTACACTTTGCTCTGACAATGGTTTAGGCGAATGTTTTCCTGGGAATAGGAAATCATTAGATTCCTTTCCGTTTTTATTTATATATGTTTCTAATAAATTGAAGGTTGTTTGATCTCCTAAAAATAGGATACGCTCTTTCTTACCTTTTCCTATAATATGGAGTGTCTTATTGGAAAGATTAATATCTTTGAGATGAATGTGACAAAGTTCAGAAATTCTGATACCTGTTGAAAGTAATAGGGAAATAATTAGTAGATTTCTTTCAGCTTTTTGTTTTTGATAGTCAGTTTTAGATATAACTACTCTCTGCTCTAAATATGAAAAAATATTTTTCAGAATATCATACGGAATCGTTTTAGGCAATATTTTTTCAGTTCTAAATTGAAAGCGTAATTGATTGAAGGGATTCTCTTCAATTATGTGCTGGTATTTTAGATAGTTATAAAACACCTTTATACAAGCAATTTTTCTTCTTAATGTATTCGTTTTTATGTTAGATTGTGTCAACTCTTCGATATAGGATTCGACATTATCATAGTTTGAATTATAAAATTGCATAAGATCATTCTTATAAGCTCGAATCGTGTGTGAACTCAAACGCTTATGAGTTTTGCAATAATCTAAGTAAGTAGAAATAAGCTTATAATCCATAAAAATCTCCTTTATCAATAATCATGCTATTATAAACCTATTTGAGTGCTTTGTATAGTGATAATAAATTGTTATCGGTAGGAGATAGCGAATATGACAAATAAAAAAATAAGAGTATTTTTAAGCAGACCTAATCCATTTACAGAGAATCAAAATTTATTTATTAAAGAATTGATTAAATTTTTAAGACGACACAATATTGAATGTGTAACATTACAAGCTGCTGAGTATACTCCTTACGAAGTCATGAATTCGTTGAGTGAGATGATACAAAGGAGTTACGGAATTATAATTGTTGCATTTGGTCAGACATTTATTTCTAGTGGAACCAGAAAAATGGGAGCTGAGGATAATCCAGACTTCTTTGCATCCAAAGAGACCCACTTAAAGAATAAGTGGGTTACAAGTGTTTATTGTCATATTGAAGGGATTTTAGCGTTAACTTATAATCTTCCAATGCTATCTATTCCTCAAGAAAGTTTAACTGAAGAAGGGATTTTAAAGAAGGGAGAATATTCTATAACATCACCTGAATTCTCATTAGAAACAAAAGAAAATATATTAATGTACTTGCAATCAGAAGGGTTTCAAAAAAGTTTTCATGTATGGAAAAACCTTCTTGATGATAAGTATAACTTTATCAAAGGAGGGGAAATAAACTATTAATTACCATTTACAATTGCAGTTTTAATCCTCTGGAGATCCTCACTTAACATAATACTACCTTCATTAATTGTTTTTTTCTGTCGTTCAGTTAAACCCTCAATATCATTAATAGGTTTTGAAAGAAGGCCTGAAATCAGCATTAGATCCTCTTGATTGGAAAGAAACCAAATGTCGTCATATTCACTAGATTTACGATGTATTTTTTCTAAAGATCCTAAAATAGTTTTTGCTGTATAAACAGATGTATAGTAGAACTCCTTTAAAACTTCAACATCTTTCTCAACTAAGGCTATTTTTAACAGGTTAGCACAGTAATTCCTTGCACAATAAATATTTCTATCTTCAAAATTCATGCCTAACCTATAGTAATTAATTGCAGACATTAAGTCACTCCTATTCTTTGTAATATAAAATATACGTAAGAAAATAGCTCCATAAATACCTAATAACTTATGATATGTTGTGGTGTTTATATCTATATATTTACTAATATTTTGCTGTGCCATTTTTAAATTTGCTAGCGAAGATTCATTTTTCTTATAGGATGATAGTAAATAGCCTGCCAAAATTTCTTCATCAATATATCCACTTTCTAAAATTTGCTGAAATATTTCTTCTGCCTCAGGATACTTTTCTGAATTCTTGAGTTCCGTGGCTTGATCATAAAGTTCAGCTATTGACTTGTCTAATGCTTCTTCACTTTGAATTTCAGTTTTATCGATTAAATCGTTAATTATTACACGGTATAGAGCAGATTCAAAGGCTGGACTATCAGTAAATGTCTCATCTGACTTTATAGCGGAATCAATATATTCAGAAAGCAGTTTTTTCACCTTGTTAACTTCATCCACTTCGTTTAACTTATCAGAATCATATCTGATTTGAGGTAAGTGTGCAATATCAAAAAAGCTAATCTTAGCTGTGTGATGATCACACAGTATAATGGTTGATTTGGGTTTCATAGCATGACGTAGACCTAACTCATAGATAGCATTTTGGTTTAAAGTAGTAATATCTGCAATTACAATATCTGCTTTTAATATACCTTCGATAAATGTTTTCGTTATACTCTGTGTACTGAAAACTTCATCAGCTCTAAAGTGGTTTTTACCATGAACAGAAACTAATTCTTTTTCTAAAATTGTTGGCTTAATTAGATTATTATAGACTTGATTCAAGTCCACTTCTATATTTGTATTAGGAATTTTTTTAGTATTAAACCCCATAACTACAAAACAACTGGTCATTTCTCAACTTTCCTCCCGATAACAATTTATTATCACTAGTATACCATAAAGTCATTTTTAGTAGCTTGATTTGTATAATGGTTTTTTTAGTTAGAATTAAATGTTATTGGTCAACTATAAAGTAAAATACTGTTTTGAAATTATATCTAATACTTTTGAGTCAATTACAAACTTACAACAACTCGAGAATTGTGTAGTTTGAAGGAAATAAGTACAAGTTTATTAGAAATGTAGCATTTTATATGATTATCAAGAAAAATTCTAATTTTAGAATTATATTTTCTATTAGTTCAGAATCTGTTTTTATTTTTAAATGTTATAATAGTGTTATCAAGTAAAAAGAGCATGCTATAATTGGTAACAATATAAAATTCTACGAAAGACACATGGCCTGACAAAAACAGATTTGCTCGAATTGTATAAATTTTACGCAATAGCCCTTAGCTGTTATAAAAACGGAACAAGTACTATTTCAACTATTTGCTAGGAATTCATAGAAGATGTGTCTATGTTTCAAAAATAGATCAAGGTTAAGCTTCTGTCACTCTTCAATAATGCCTTTTTGGGTAATAGAGTAGGGTTGAGGAAGAGATGTAGAAGGTGGGACAGGAATGGTTGTGTGAATTAGTTTCAGGTAATGGAGATAAGAAATGAAGTTAACAAAAGTAATTATTAATAATTTTAGATCATTCGGTGAAAGTCAAATTATTGAATTAAACAATCAAACTGTACTGATTGGGAATAATAGTTCGGGAAAAACAACTGTATTACAAGCATTGAGTAAGCTGTTTTCGGACAAACAAAATGATAGAATAATAAAAAAAAGTGATTTTCACCTTCCAAAAGGTTCAAGGCCCGGAGAAAATACTAGAAACCTCTTTATAGAAACTATTTTTGAGTTTGATGAACTTGATGGAACTCCCTATAGTCAAGCAATTCCATCGTTTTTCGAACACTTTACAGTTTCTAAAGATGGTGCCAAACCATTTCTACGAATCAGGTTAGAATCTTCTTGGGAAGATGATGGAACAGTTGAAGGAAGTATTGATACTCAATTCTATTATATTTCATCTGATGAAGATACTATTAGAGATGAAGACAAACATCGTGCTCCTAGAAAGGATTTGGATAAAATTAGGGTACTTTATGTACCTGCTTCAAGAACGCCTGAGAAGGAGTTGGGTAATGCTTCAGGTAGTATGTTAAGTAGGTTGGTAAATAGTATAAATTGGACCGAAGATGAGATAAATGAAATTACAGATAAAATTGATGAGTTGAATAACACCTTTTTATCTGAAAATGGAGCATTGACTCAGATCAACAATGAGATTCAGAAGTCATGGGAATTATATCATGAAGATAACCGTTTTTCTCAAGCAGAGTTGATTATTAATTCTTCTGAGATGGCGGCAGCACTTAGACAGATTGCCTTAAAATTTTCACCAACAACCACTGAAGAAGCATTTACAGTTTCAGATCTAGGAGATGGACTGAGATCTATTTTTTATTTTTCACTTGTTGATTCGATACTTGATATTGAGTTAGAAATTACCAAAGACCGTGAAGAAAATCCTGATAATCCAAG
Organism: Streptococcus sp. CF10-1; assembly: GCF_024295825.1. Classification (GTDB taxonomy): domain Bacteria; phylum Bacillota; class Bacilli; order Lactobacillales; family Streptococcaceae; genus Streptococcus. Next base: position 216,755 of record NZ_JANCPQ010000001.1, read on the forward strand.
ATTTAAGTTGATTCCACCAGTACTAACTATCCTAGCAATAGAAGAACCAGAAAATCATATTGCTCCACATCACATTGGAAAACTGATAAAAAGGTTTAAGCAATTAGGCAATAATGACAACTCCCAAGTAATTTTAACGTCACATTCTCCAGCTATTGTAAAAAGAATTGACCCAGAAGATTTGAAGTATTTAAGAATAGAAAATAATGACAGAGTTCTTCAAACCATTGTTTCTGATATACAGCTACCTCCAGCTATAGATGAATCTTATAAATATATTAAAGGAGCAATTCAAGCTTATCCTGAACTATATTTTGCGAAGTTAGTAGTTCTAGGTGAAGGCGACAGTGAGGAACTGCTATTACCAAAGTTTTTTGATTTACTTGGGAAAGAGGTAGATAGCTCTCAGATTTCAATTGTCCCTTTAGGGGGCAGACATGTCAACTATTTTTGGAAATTATTGAATGCTCTCAGAATTCCTCATATTACCTTGTTGGATTTTGATAATGAGAGATACGGAGGTGGTTGGGGAAGAATAAAATACATTTCTCAACATCTGTATGAGCTGAACACAGAGTTTCAAGAATGGTTCCATACTCAGAGACTTGATTTTAATGAAATTGGGTCACGAGGTTGTGAATCGATAGGAGCTCAACGTCTGATTAATTGGTTTAATAAACTCGAAGAATTTAATGTCTACTTTTCATCGCCTTTAGATATTGATTTCTTGATGCTACAACATTATAAAGACAATTATCTGAATACTTTATCCCCAATAGAAGGACCAGTTGTTTCATATAATGATTCGGATGGAAGTAGTAAAAAAGTGAAATTGAGTGATTTAGACTGTCTTGATAGATTGCAGTTAGAAGGTTTCAACAAACGTAAAGAGGAAGCAATAAGAGCTACTTTAAAAGATAAGAGTGGACATGGCGATAGTTTCAATGAAGAAGAAAAAGAATTAATGATTTGGTATCAATATTTCTTTTTAGGTAGAGGAAAACCAACAACTCATATGCAATTTTTATCATCTATTAGTGATGATGAATTAACAAGAAATCTACCCCCTGTATTTGAAAAAATAGTTAACAGTGCTGAAGAATTACTTGGAGATATTCAACATGGTAAAGAGTGAGGAGTGGTTTCCTAAAGGAGATATCATTTTAGAAGAGACTGCATTAGGAGCCGTCAAAGATGTGACTAACTGTTTAGTCATTGCTGGACCAGGTGCTGGGAAAACTGAATTACTAGCTCAAAAGTTAGACTATCTATTCTCTACAAATAAATGCGTTTCTCCGAAAAAAATTCTAGCATTAAGTTTCAAAACGGATGCTGCATCAAATTTGAAAGAAAGAGTTAAGAAACGTTATGGTGATGAATATGCTTCTCGTTTTACCTCATTAACCTATTCGGCTTTTGAAAAGAGAATTTTAGACCAATTTAGAGATGTTCTACCTGAGGATATACGGCCATCAAGAGATTATTTGATTGAAGATTGGTATACTATAAAAGAACTACTCTCTATGAATGGAATTAATGTTAATGGATGGAGAATGTCAGATATAAGAAGATATGTCGAAAACATCATACTTAACAATGGGGATAATCACAAGTTTAAAACTGACTTACTAAAAGGAACACAAGATAATAAGCCGGTCCTCTTGTATAGGCAAATAACAAAGTTGAGTACTCAAATAATAGATACTAACGAATACATCCGTAAAGCACTTCAAATGACATACGATTTTGTATTTCTAGATGAATTTCAGGATACTACATATGCCCAGTATGATTTATTAAAAACTTGTTTTTTAGGTTCGTCTTGTAAATTAACAGCAGTTGGAGATGATAAGCAAGCCATTATGAGATGGGCAGGTGCAAAGCCTGATATTTTTCCAGACTATATTCGAGACTTTAATCCAAATGAATATCAATTGTTGATGAATCACCGCTCTGTACCTAAGCTTGTAGAATTTCAAAAAGAGGTTCATCAGATATTAAATAGTAATCACAGTTCTATTCAGACAAATAATTATCCAGAATTTCAAGAGGGTGAAATAACATTATTTGAATTTGAAAATGAAAGTTTAGAAGCTAAGTTAATTGCAAATGATATAGAATCAAAAATTCAAGGAGGTATACGACCATCAGAAATTTGTATCCTAGCAAAACAAAAGGTTGGTATTTATAGTTTCGAATTGATATCTATATTAAATAGCAAAGGGATTAAAGCAAGAATTGAAAATGAATATCAGGATATTTTAAAAGATCCTACGTGTAACCTATTATTAGATTTAATATCATGCAGTCAAGGAAAACGAGATCCTTTAATTTGGGAAAATATTAGTAATTTTTATGGAAATATCAATGGAATAGATGAGTTAACTGATGAATTAATTTTAGCAAAATCCTATAAGGAGATTGACAATATAGTTAGTGATATTACTTACCTAATTTCAAATTTTATTCCCAATGAAGAAAGTATGCTAAAATTAATTGATTGTATTATTGAAAAAATAGATGAAAAAAGAATTATTTCCAATTTTTCAACATACAATGGAAAAAGTGACCTAGATATCATTGTCAAGAACTTTTCAAAGTTATTATACATAGAATATTCTCAAACACAAGGTGAATGGCTAGATACAGTCTCTAGTTTCAAGGGTGAAAACTCAATTCCAATTATGACTATCCATAAGAGTAAAGGATTAGAATATGAGGTAGTCTATTTTCTAGGCTTGGAGGATTCTGCATTCTGGAGTTTTAATAATCAGCCGGAAGAAGATAAAAGTGCATTCTTTGTCGCACTTTCAAGAGCAAAAAGTCACTTAATATTCACATATTGTAAATTGAGAAATAATAGTCCGCAAAATAATAGAAATATTAATGAGATATATTCATTGCTGACTCAATCCAATTTAGTTGATGTTATTAATTAATAATGATTAAGGCATAGAAATTAGTTTTTTAGATAAACTAATTTCTATGCCTTGTTTTATCTTTTTTACTAGTTAAAAAGATTGATTATAGTGGGTTATCAAGATATGTTTTTTGAAAACTTTTCAATAACCTAACTAAGTTTAATTCAGTTAGATTTACTTGATTTTCTTGGATACTATAATCAGGATTTTTTTGTCTAGCTTTTTTATAGTAAAAATCGAAATCTTTTTCTGTAACTTCAAGTTGCTTCATTATCTCTTCTGTTGAAAAATTACTTTTTATTAAGTTGTGAGTCTTTTCCAATTCTATTTTATCATCATAAATTACTATATTATTTTTAAATCTATCTAAAGGATATTTTTCGAGACCAGATATTGAAGAGAAAACTTTCAGCAATTGGTATTTTAAAGTATTTTTGTATAAACAGTGGTAATAAATAGTGTCAGAATAACCACATTCAAAATCTTCTAAATCAGGGGAGGGCACTAGACAATTTCCCTGATCTAAATATAAAGCCATAAAGTCGATAATTGTAAGGTGTCGATAACGAAGTTGTACTAATTGCCAATCAACATTGGTTTGGTATTGATTTAAACTATAAGGCATAGTTTTGAAACGATTTGCATCATCGTCGGTAAGTTTAATATAAAAATCGGGATTAGGATTATAAATAAAAAATCTTCCGTCTTCATTTTCAACGAAGAACCAATTTTTATAGTCTTTTAAAACATGAAAATACTGCTCTTTGATATTTAAGTCGGTATGATTAAACTTTTGAAACAACTTATTTATTAACTCAAATGGAGCAGAGGAGTCTTTAGGAGTATTTATAGAGCCATTTCTAGCATATATTAATCCTTTTTGTAATGCAGTATCTTTCTTAGGCTTATAATCTTTTGTTAAAAATACAGGAACTTTATCTGTATCATGAATAATTAAGATGTCAATTTCTTTGTTGTCTATAGTTTCAGTTTGTATGCTAATTCTAATTTGATTATTTGTTGATATAAAGAGTTTATGTAGTAAATCTGTTAGATCTTCTTCATTTCTTCTATTATCATCATTGTTTACACCGATTATATCTAAAGTGATATTATCAATTCCAAAGATGATATAACAATCTTCATGATGTGATGTATTGACAAAATTTAAGATATCACGCACCAATTCAGTTTTAGAATGATGCCATTTTTGTTTAAAATCATGAAACTCATCTTCAGGAGTATTCAATAGTAAATGTATTTGATCTAGACTCAGCATTTTTATTTCTCCAAATATTAGTTTACAGAAATTTTATCATAGAATCAGAGAAAGTCAATCATAACTATATTAGCTGTGATATCTTTTCCAAATCTTCCCTGTTATCCTAATATCATTCATAGAAAATCAATTTTTGATTTTCTATGGGGGTTTGGGGGCGGAGCCACCAAGTTATCTTATCGTTAGCTGTCAAAACTGGAAGGTTTTAGTCAGCTGGCGATATGATTTTTGGGATATTGTGGACACAATATCTGAGCTCGCAAAGCCTTACAAGAATGAAAATCAGTTGGTGTAAAAGTGTACTGACATTGTACGGTAGCAGACATTGTCAGTACAGGTATTTTGGAAAGGAAGTAGTAGTATGAAACGAGACGTGCGTGATATTCGAAAACAATTTCGCCTAACAGATGAAGAGGAAAAGCAAATTTTAGCTTTGATGAGAGAGCAGGGAGATACTAATTTTTCAGATTTTCTCCGTAAAAGTTTACTCTCCTCTGATTTACAAAAACAGATAGAGATATGGTTCACCCTTTGGCAATCTCAAAAACTAGAACAAATCAGCCGTGATGTTCATGAGATTTTAATTTCGATCCAGTCAGAACGTCAAGTCACCCAGGAACATGTATCTATTCTCTTAACCTGCGTACAGGAATTGATTAAAGAAGTTGGCAACTCCATTCCTCTCAGTCAAGACTTCCAAGACAAATATATGAGGTAGACACATGGAACATCGTTACCGAATCAATCTCAAGAAAGTGTTTTTGTCTGATATTGAGTTGAACCAACTAAATAGAAATATCGACCAAAGTAGCTGCCAATCTTTTTCTGAATATGCGAGACGCACCCTACTTGACCCTGGAATGAATTTCATCACCATTGATACAAATGGCTACCAAGACTTAGTGTTTGAGTTGAAGAGGATTGGCAATAACATCAATCAGATTGCTCGAAGTGTGAACCAATCTCAGTTGATTTCTAGCGAAGAATTGCAAGAGTTGAAAAAGGGAATCGCTGAATTGATAAAAGAAGTTGAGAAAGAATTTACAATACAAGCTCAAAAGCTGAGGGAGTTCCATGGTCATCACTAAGCATTTTGCCATTCATGGAAAGAGTTATCGCAGAAAGCTCATCAAGTATATTCTCAATCCTGATAAAACAAAAAATCTTACCTTAGTGTCGGATTATGATATGAGGAATTTTCTGGACTTTCCTAGCTATGAGGAAATGGTGCAGATGTATCATGAAAATTTTATCAACAATGACACGCTTTACAATTTTCGACACGATAGGCTGGAGGAGAAACAACGACAAATCCATGCTCACCATATTATTCAGTCCTTTTCGCCAGAGGACAATCTCACTCCTGAACAAATCAATCAGATTGGTTATGAGACCATGAAAGAATTGACTAGTGGAAAGTTTCGCTTTATCGTTGCGACCCACGTTGATAAAGACCATCTGCATAATCACATCATTATAAACTCGGTTGACAGCAATTCTGACAAAAAACTTAAGTGGGATTATAAAGTGGAGCGAAATCTTCGAATGATTTCAGATAGATTTTCTAAAATTGCAGGGGCGAAAATTATAGAGAATCGCTATTCTCACCAGCAGTATGAAGTTTATCGCAAGACCAATCACAAGTATGAACTCAAGCAGCGACTCTATTTTTTGATGGAACATTCTAGAGACTTTGAGGATTTCAAAAAGAATGCTCCACTACTACATGTAGAAATGGATTTTAGCCACAAGCATGCGACCTTTTTTATGACGGACTCATCCATGAAACAGGTGGTGCGTGGCAATAAACTCAATCGCAAGCAACCTTATACAGAAGAATTTTTTAAGAATTACTTTGCCAAAAGGGAAATGGAAGAACTCATGGAATTTCTCTTATCAAAGGCTGAGAATATAGATGACTTGATTGAAACTGCGAAACTTTTTGATCTAACTATCATTCCCAAACAAAAGCATGTGTATTTCCAGTTGGCAGGAGTGGAGGTGAAAGAGACAGAACTAGACCAGAAAAATCTTTATGGTGTAGAATTTTTCCAAGATTATTTTGAGAGTAGAAAAGATTGGCAAAATCCAGAAATTGAGGATTTGGTTCAATTTTATCAAGAAGAAAAATTTTCCAAAGAAAAAGAACTCCCAAGAGATGAGAAGTTCTGGGAATTCTATCAAGAGTTCAAGAGCAACAGAGATGCCGTTCATGAGTTTGAGGTAGAGTTGTCACTCAATCAAATTGAAAAAGTAGTAGATGATGGTATTTACATCAAGGTCAAGTTTGGTATTCGTCAGGAGGGGCTTATCTTTGTGCCGAATATGCAGCTCGATATTGAAGAGGAGAAGGTGAAAGTTTTTATTAGAGAAACTAGCTCCTACTATGTCTATCATAAAGACGATCCTGAGAAGAATCGCTACATGAAAGGTCGAACCTTGATTAGACAGTTCAGCTCTGAAAATCAAACGATTCCATTCCGCAGAAAAACGACAGTCGATATGATTAAAGAGAAGATTGAGGAAGTGTATACTTTACTTGAGCTGGATATGGATAAGCACTCTTATATTACAATTAAAGATGATTTAATTCATGAATTGGCAGCTTCAGAATTGAGAATCAATGCTTTGCAAGAACGAGTGACAACCTTAAATCAAGTAGCAGAATATTTACTGGCTTCAGTTGAAAATAAGCAAAAAATAAAATTGAATCTTTCAAAATTGAATATAACTGATAAAATTGGCATTGATGTTGTTGAGAAGGAATTGAATGAGTTAGGTATCCAGATAGAATTAGAGAGCAATAGATATGAGAATATCGTATTTAAAGTGAATAAGTTTATCAATCGTTTGAGTAAGAAAATTTCAAAAGAAGAAGGGATATGTTTTCAAAAATAGGAACCCAGACAACCATTATATAAAATGTGTATCTTTTATAAAACATATTTGGAATTATGATATTTTTTATTGCATCAGTCGTAGATTTAGTTATCACATACGATACAAAAAAATCATCATTTTGAGCAAATATCTCCTTATATTTATTCACTTATTTCCTTACTAGTTTTTTTATTGATTTGTTGGATAAATTCAACTGCTCAATGGTTTTATCTTATCGTTTACTCTTATTTATCATTTTTCTTTTCAATCTCTTTGCCAAGATGAACCTGACTTCAACTATCAAACTGGAGCAGGTGGAGAAAGAAATCGAAGAAAATCAAAGATTTATGACTAAATGGATAGATGATTACGAATATAAGGTTAGGAGATTAGAGAATTTTATCAATATACTTGATAATACAAGAAATCAAAATGTTACCAAATTAGAACGGGAAACAAAATCAGTATAGTTATTGGAGATACCATGGAAAAATTATAAGGCTGATAGTATTAATATCACTATCAGCCTTACAGGTTATTTAACGTTTCAGAAAAACTATAATGTCAAGATTAACTATACAGTATCTAATTCCTTCAAATAATTTTCTATCTTCATCAACATTAAAGGATTGTTATAAATCTTACATAACTCTCTTGCTTCTATATAATAATTTTTGACTTGTTCTTTGTCTAGAAATTTGGCTCCAGCATTTCCTACAAGAATAAGTAGGGGAGCCAGTTGGTAGCTTGTCTGTCTTTGTTTACAGAGTTCAATCGTCTCAAGAGCTTCTTGGATAGCTTCGTTATATTTTTCCTTTGACACTAGGTAGTGAGAGTAGTTGTAACGAACTCTGATGTAGCCAAATAAAAACTCTTGATGCTCAAAATTTTTTGTCTGATATAACTCCATTAAATGAGAGTAGTTTGCCTCATATTCTTGTTCACGACCCACTAAGGAATAGAAATTAGATAGAGTATTCAATGCCTTTAAATAAATCAGAGTATTTGAGGAGACTTTTAATAATATATTTTCCAATGAAGAAATAGCCTCACACTTACTGTCATATTGATAGAAGTCAATAATAGCTTTAATCCATTCAAGGTAAGTTCGGTCTTCTAGTGTTAGAAAAGTACTTCGTTCAATCTCTATTCTATAAATATATTCCAAATCTTCATAATTTCTGTCATCTAATAGTCGAGCAGATAATTGCTTGAAATTAGAGAGGTTAGATTTAATTTCAATTTGTTCATTAAAAAAATAATCTAATGGTACTTCAAGTCGTTGTGAGAGTTTGAACAAAAGGTCTGCGGAGGGAATGAAATGCCCTCTCTCAATTTTACTAATCTGGCTTTGTTCACAAATTCCTTCTGCAAGAGTTTGTTGGGAGAGTCCTAGCTCTTTTCTTTTTAATCTGAATTTCTCTGCGAGTGTATTCATTAAAGATAATAAACCTTCCTATTTGCTTAATTTCATTATAAAATTTTTAGTTCAAAATAGCAAGTTAAAAGAATAAATAATTCTTTATAGTAATAAAAAAAAAAAAAGTTCAAAATGCAATAAAAATAATTGACTGAATAAACTACATATGTTAGAATAAAAACAAGGAAAAAGAAAGGGGTTTCATTGCATGAGAAAAAAACGTGGAATTAAAAAATTAGTTACATTTGCATTACTAGGTGTTTTTATGTTTAGTAATACAATTCCTTACCAACAGTTTATTCAGAAGAATAAACAATTGGAGATTCGAGTGCAATCACAAAAGGAGTCCAATGGTCTTGATGTTGGGAAGGCTGATTAGTTGATTAAATGATGAAAATACTAATTAACTATATGGTATTTCTGTTTTATCTAATTTTTAATTAGAAAAATAGCATAAAAATCTAGTTATCCGCATAAAAACTGGACTTATCACACTTTATCAAGGTCAAAACCACTCAATTTACTACTAATTTACTACTTATGAATGAGCTTTGATACGACGATTTATCCTTGAAAAGTGAAGATATAAAGATACTTCCAATAAAATTTGAATATTTAATAGGTAGACACTTCAAAAAATGAGGTGTCTATTTTTTTACCCGATTTTGAAAGGAAGTGAACTTATGAAAACAAAAAATCAAGAATCAAAAGGTCGTTCCCCACTCTTTAAGACCATCAAACATTCATTCAGCCAATAAAAAAGAAAGGATAGGTAAAAATATGGAACTTAAATTTGTGATTCCCAACATGGAAAAAACATTCGGCAATTTAGAATTTGCTGGCGAGGATAAAGTCGTTCAGCGAAGAATCAACGGACGGCTAACTGTCTTATCAAGAAGCTATAATCTCTATTCTGATGTTCAAAGAGCAGATGATATTGTGGTGGTGCTTCCTGCTGAAGCTGGCGAAAAACATTTCGGCTTTGAGGAACGTGTGAAGTTAGTCAATCCACGTATTACCGCAGAGGGCTACAAAATCGGCACTCGTGGTTTTACAAATTACCTTTTACATGCTGACGACATGATAAAAGAATAAAGAAAGAGAGGAAAAATGATGAGATTAGCAAATGGCATTGTATTAGATAAAGACACGACTTTTGGAGAATTGAAATTCTCTGCTCTACGTCGTGAAGTGAGAATCCAAAATGAAGACGGGTCGGTTTCAGATGAAATCAAGGAACGTACCTATGACTTAAAATCCAAAGGACAAGGACGCATGATTCAAGTAAGTATTCCTGCCAGCGTGCCTTTGAAAGAGTTTGATTATAACGCACGGGTGGAACTTATCAATCCCATTGCGGACACCGTTGCTACTGCCACCTATCAAGGAGCAGATGTTGACTGGTATATCAAGGCAGACGATATTGTGCTGACAAAGGATTCTAGTTCATTCAAAGCTCAACCACAAGCAAAGAAAGAACCGACACAAGACAAATAGTCGCTAGGTAGAAAGGAGACTTTTTCGCATGAAACAGCGTGGTAAAAGGATTCGCCCATCTGGTAAAGATTTAGTCTTTCATTTTACGATAGCGTCACTCCTGCCTGTTTTCCTGCTGGTTGTCGGACTGTTTCATGTGAAGACAATCCAGCAGATCAACTGGCAGGATTTTAACCTATCACAAGCAGATAAGATTGACATTCCCTATTTAATTATCAGTTTCAGTGTCGCAATTCTTATCTGCTTGCTGGTAGCGTTTGTATTCAAACGGGTTCGCTATGATACGGTTAAACAACTTTACCACCGTCAAAAACTGGCAAAGATGATACTTGAAAACAAGTGGTATGAATCTGAACAGGTCAAAACAGAGGGTTTCTTTAAAGATAGTGCTGGTCGTACAAAGGAAAAGATAACCTACTTCCCTAAAATGTATTATCGACTTAAAAATGGCTTGATACAGATACGGGTGGAAATCACGCTGGGAAAATATCAAGACCAACTCTTACACTTGGAAAAGAAATTAGAGAGTGGCTTGTACTGTGAGCTGACGGATAAAGAGTTAAAGGATTCCTATGTGGAATATACTTTGCTCTATGACACCATAGCCAGTCGTATTTCTATTGATGAAGTAGAAGCTAAAGATGGTAAACTTCGCTTAATGAAAAACGTATGGTGGGAATATGATAAGCTCCCTCATATGTTGATTGCTGGTGGTACAGGTGGCGGTAAAACTTACTTTATACTGACACTGATTGAAGCCTTGCTTCATACAGATTCAAAACTGTATATTCTTGACCCGAAAAATGCTGACCTTGCGGACTTAGGTTCTGTGATGGCAAATGTCTACTATAGAAAAGAAGACTTGCTTTCTTGCATTGAAACATTCTATGAAGAAATGATGAAACGTAGTGAGGAAATGAAGCAGATGAAGAACTATAAGACTGGCAAAAATTATGCTTACTTAGGTCTCCCGGCACACTTCTTAATCTTTGATGAATACGTCGCTTTCATGGAAATGCTGGGAACAAAAGAAAACACCGCAGTTATGAATAAGCTGAAACAGATTGTCATGTTAGGTCGTCAAGCTGGCTTCTTTCTAATACTGGCTTGTCAACGTCCAGACGCAAAATATTTAGGCGACGGAATCCGTGATCAGTTTAATTTCAGAGTGGCTTTAGGTCGTATGTCTGAAATGGGCTATGGCATGATGTTTGGCAGTGACGTACAAAAGGATTTCTTCTTAAAGCGAATCAAAGGTCGTGGCTATGTTGATGTAGGAACAAGTGTCATATCAGAGTTTTATACTCCCCTTGTACCAAAAGGATATGATTTCTTGGAGGAAATTAAAAAGTTATCCAACAGCAGACAGTCCACGCAGGCGACGTGCGAAGCGGAAGTCGCAGGTGTGGACTGATCTTGCTGGCTGGTGTGGCAATAGCCACGCCAGCACTTAACCCCCCGTATCTAACAGGGGGGTACAAATCGACAGGAAACAGTCAAAAAAACATTAGAAAATCCTTTGGTTACAAGGGATTTACAAAATTTCAGCGTATGTCAAATGGGCTTTAAAAGTTGACATACGCCTTTTTGATTGGAGGGATTTTTACTGAATGAACAAACTTGGTTACAGCATTTAAAAGAAAAACGCTTGGCTTATGGACTATCTCAAAACCGTTTAGCTGTTGCGACTGGTATTACAAGGCAGTATCTAAGCGATATTGAAACAGGAAAAGTCAAGCCATCAGAGGATTTACAGCAGTCCCTTTGGGAAGCTCTGGAACGCTTCAATCCCGACGCTCCCCTTGAAATGCTGTTTGATTATGTAAGGATTCGCTTTCCGACAACAGACGTACAGCAGGTGGTCGAAAACATCTTACAACTGAAACTGTCCTATTTTCTTCATGAGGACTATGGTTTCTATTCTTATTCAGAGCATTATGCTTTAGGCGACATATTCGTCCTTTGCTCCCATGAACTGGACAAAGGAGTTCTGGTGGAATTGAAAGGTCGTGGGTGCAGACAATTTGAAAGCTATCTTCTGGCACAACAAAGAAGCTGGTATGAGTTCTTTATGGACGTTTTGGTGGCTGGCGGTGTGATGAAACGCCTTGACCTTGCCATTAACGATAAGACAGGGATTTTGAATATCCCTGTACTCACTGAAAAGTGCCAACAGGAAGAATGTATCTCCGTCTTCCGCAGTTTTAAAAGCTATCGCAGTGGCGAACTGGTACGCAAAGAGGAAAAGGAATGTATGGGAAACACCCTCTATATCGGTTCATTACAAAGTGAAGTTTATTTCTGTATCTATGAAAAGGACTACGAGCAGTACAAGAAAAATGATATTCCCATTGAAGACGCAGAAGTAAAAAACCGTTTTGAGATTCGATTGAAAAATGAGCGTGCCTATTATGCAGTCCGTGATTTACTCGTCTATGACAATCCAGAGCATACCGCCTTTAAAATTATCAATCGGTATATCCGTTTTGTAGATAAAGACGATTCCAAACCTCGTTCTGATTGGAAACTGAATGAAGAATGGGCTTGGTTTATTGGGAACAATCGTGAACGATTAAAACTAACCACAAAACCAGAGCCTTACTCCTTCCAAAGGACGCTGAACTGGCTATCTCATCAAGTTGCCCCGACCTTAAAGGTTGCGATTAAACTTGATGAAATCAACCAGACGCAGGTTGTAAAAGACATTCTCGACCATGCGAAACTGACAGACCGACACAAGCAGATTTTGAAGCAACAGTCAGTAAAAGAACAGGACGTGATAACAACAAAAAAATAACTCAAATACAAATTCATTGAATATAGAGAGGAGAACATTTTTATGAATTTTGGACAAAACCTTTATAACTGGTTTCTATCAAACGCTCAATCACTGGTGCTTTTAGCAATCGTTGTGATTGGCTTTTTAATTATTGCGATTATTGCGGTTGGCTTAGTCTTCAACGCTGCTGGAGTAAAAGACATTTTACTAGAGCTATTCAATCGCATTATTGGTGCTTAAATAAAACCGTTCTTTTGTGGAATATAAGTGGTTTTCTTATGTTCCGCAAAGGAATGGTACACCAAACGAAGTGCGGTAGGGATTTTTGAATCTCTACAAAGAAAGGACGTGAATATATGGACGATATGCAAGTCTATATTGCGAATTTAGGCAAATACAATGAGGGCGAATTGGTCGGTGCGTGGTTTACCTTTCCCATTGACTTTGAGGAAGTCAAAGAGAAAATCGGCTTGAATGATGAATATGAGGAATACGCCATTCATGACTACGAGTTACCCTTTACGGTTGACGAATACACTTCCATTGGCGAACTCAATCGACTATGGGAAATGGTATCGGAATTACCCGAAGAATTACAATCGGAGCTATCTGCTCTGCTCACTCATTTTTCAAGCATTGAAGAACTAAGCGAACATCAAGAGGATATTATCATTCATTCCGATTGTGATGATATGTATGACGTGGCACGCTACTACATTGAAGAAACGGGTGCTTTAGGCGAAGTACCAGCTAGTCTTCAAAACTATATTGATTATCAAGCCTATGGTCGGGATTTAGACCTTTCAGGAACGTTTATCTCAACCAATCATGGGATTTTTGAAATCGTCTATTAAATCTGTCGGTACATTACTACTGGCAGATTTTCTATTTTACGGGGTGGCTCAATCAGCTACCCCTATTTTTTATGAAAGGATTGATTACATGAAGAAAATACGAAGCTATACCAGTATCTGGTCTGTGGAAAAGGTACTGTATTCTATCAATGATTTTAGACTTCCGTTTCCCATAACCTTTACGCAAATGACATGGTTTGTCGTGTCACTCTTTGCAGTGATGATACTTGGCAACTTGCCCCCTCTTTCCATGATAGAGGGAGCATTTCTCAAATACTTTGGGATTCCTGTGGCTTTCACATGGTTTATGTCTACAAAAACTTTTGATGGTAAAAAGCCTTATGGATTTTTGAAGTCTGTCATTGCTTATGCACTGCGACCAAAGCTGACCTATGCAGGAAAAAAAGTAACGCTTGGCAGAAACCAGCCACAAGAAGCCATTACAGCAGTTAGGAGTGAATTTTATGGCATATCCAATTAAATACATTGAAAACAATCTCGTCTGGAATAAAGACGGGGAATGTTATGCTTACTATGAGCTTGTTCCTTACAATTACTCATTTCTAAGTCCAGAACAGAAAATACAAGTGCATGATTCTTTCAGACAGCTTATCGCACAAAATCGTGATGGCAAAATTCATGCTTTACAAATCAGTACAGAATCCAGCATACGTTCTGCACAAGAGCGTTCCAAAAATGAAGTCACTGGCAAGCTCAAAGCGGTTGCCTATGACAAAATCGACCAACAGACAGACGCTTTAATATCCATGATTGGCGAAAATCAAGTGAACTACCGTTTCTTTATCGGCTTTAAGTTGCTTCTCAACGATCAGGAGTTTTCTATGAAAAGTCTTACCGTTGAAGCAAAAAATGCTTTGTCTGATTTTGTCTATGATGTGAACCATAAGCTGATGGGCGATTTTGTTAGTATGAGTAATGATGAAATCCTGCGTTTTCAGAAGATGGAAAAGCTCTTAGAAAATAAAATCTCTCGTCGTTTCAAAATCCGCAGGTTAGATAAGGACGACTTCGGCTATCTGATTGAACACCTTTACGGACAGACAGGCACTGCCTATGAAGAGTATGAGTACCATCTATCAAAGAAAAAGCTGGATAATGAAACGCTGATTAAATACTATGACTTGATTAAGCCTACTCGCTGTTTGGTGGAAGAAAAACAGCGATATTTGAAAATCCAGCAGGAAGATGAAACCGTCTATGTAGCTTACTTTACCATTAACAGCATTGTCGGAGAACTGGACTTCCCGTCCTCTGAAATCTTCTACTACCAGCAACAGCAATTTACATTCCCGATTGATACGTCAATGAATGTGGAAATTGTAGCGAATCGTAAAGCCCTATCTACTGTCCGCAATAAAAAGAAAGAACTGAAAGACTTGGATAACCACGCTTGGCAAAGTGATAATGAAACCAGCTCCAATGTGGCGGAAGCTCTGGAAAGTGTGAATGAGCTGGAAACCAATTTAGACCAAAGCAAGGAATCTATGTACAAGCTGTCTTATGTGGTAAGGGTATCAGCAAATGATCTTGACGAACTCAAACGTCGTTGTAATGAAGTGAAAGATTTTTATGACGATTTAAGCGTAAAACTGGTACGACCATTTGGGGATATGCTCGGCTTACATGAAGAATTTTTACCTGCCAGCAAGCGTTATATGAATGATTATATTCAATACGTGACCTCTGATTTCCTCGCTGGTTTAGGTTTTGGTGCTACTCAAATGCTGGGGGAAAATGAGGGGATTTATGTTGGCTACAGCTTAGATACTGGACGCAATGTCTATCTGAAACCTGCTCTTGCCAGTCAAGGGGTTAAGGGTTCAGTAACCAATGCGTTAGCGTCGGCTTTTGTTGGTTCGCTGGGTGGTGGTAAATCCTTTGCGAATAACCTTATCGTCTATTATGCGGTGCTTTATGGGGCACAAGCAGTGATTGTAGACCCAAAAGCAGAACGTGGCAGATGGAAAGAAACCTTGCCAGAGATTTCCCATGAAATCAATATCGTCACTCTGACTTCTGATGAGAAAAACAAAGGCTTACTTGACCCTTATGTGATTATGAAAAATCCCAAAGATTCTGAATCACTGGCTATTGATATTCTGACATTCCTTACGGGGATTTCCTCTCGTGATGGGGAACGCTTCCCAATCCTTAGAAAAGCCATTCGTGCAGTAACCAATAGTGAAGTACGAGGGTTGATGAAAGTGATTGAGGAATTACGGGTTGAGAATACGCCACTAAGTACCAGTATAGCCGACCATATCGAAAGTTTTACAGACTATGACTTTGCACATTTATTATTCAGTAATGGTTATGTGGAGCAGTCTATCAGCTTAGAAAAACAACTGAACATTATACAGGTTGCGGACTTGGTACTTCCCGACAAGGAAACTTCCTTTGAGGAATATACCACTATGGAGCTTTTATCCGTTGCTATGCTGATTGTCATTAGTACCTTTGCTTTAGACTTTATCCATACAGACCGAAGCATTTTCAAGATTGTAGATTTAGACGAAGCATGGAGCTTTTTACAGGTAGCACAAGGAAAAACACTATCTATGAAGCTGGTTCGGGCTGGTCGTGCTATGAACGCTGGGGTATATTTCGTGACCCAAAATACAGACGACCTCTTAGATGAAAAACTGAAAAATAACCTCGGCTTAAAATTTGCATTTCGTTCCACTGACCTTAACGAGATTAAAAAGACCTTAGCCTTTTTTGGTGTAGACCCAGAGGACGAAAACAATCAGAAGCGATTGCGTGATTTGGAAAACGGGCAATGCCTTATCAGTGATTTATATGGTCGTGTCGGTGTGATACAGTTCCACCCTGTATTTGAAGAACTGCTCCATGCCTTTGATACCAGACCACCTGTGCGAAAAGAGGTGTAAATGTGAAACCATCAATAGTAAACAGAATAAAATCAAACTGGACGCTGAAACGTCTAGGTAAAGTGGCAATGACAGTGGCTTTCACACTTGTGATTGCCATTTTTCTTTTAGCCATGCTGGGAACGGTGGTTCAAGCTGCGGGCTTGGTAGATGATACGGTCAATGTGGCAAATGAATACAGCCGATACCCACTTGAAAACTATCAACTGGATTTTTATGTGGATAATAGCTGGGGCTGGCTTCCGTGGAACTGGTCGGACGGGATTGGAAAACAGGTCATGTATGGACTATATGCCATTACCAATTTTATTTGGACAATCAGTTTGTATGTTTCCAATGCGACAGGTTACTTAGTACAGGAAGCCTATTCCTTAGACTTCATTTCCGCTACAGCAGATTCCATTGGTAAGAATATGCAGACCTTAGCTGGTGTGAGTGCAAACGGATTTTCAACAGAGGGTTTCTATGTTGGATTCCTCTTACTCTTGATTTTGGTTCTTGGGGTTTATGTTGCCTATACGGGACTGATAAAGAGAGAAACCACAAAGGCAATTCATGCCATTATGAATTTTGTGCTGGTGTTTATCCTATCGGCTTCCTTTATTGCCTACGCTCCCGACTACATTAAAAAAATCAATGACTTTTCATCAGACATCAGTAATGCCAGTTTATCACTTGGCACGAAGATTGTCATGCCCCATTCCGATAGTCAAGGCAAGGACAGCGTGGACTTAATCAGAGATAGCCTGTTTTCCATACAGGTTCAGCAACCGTGGCTACTGCTTCAATACAACAGTTCAGACATTGAAAGTATCGGTATTGACCGTGTGGAAAGCCTGCTCTCCACCAGCCCAGATTCCAACAATGGCGAAGACAGAGAAAAAATTGTTGCGGAAGAAATTGAAGACAGAAGCAATACCAATCTAACCATTACAAAGACCATTAACCGTTTAGGTACAGTCTTCTTCCTATTTGTCTTCAATATTGGGATTTCCATATTTGTATTCCTATTAACAGGAATCATGATTTTCTCGCAGGTACTTTTTATCATCTATGCTATGTTTCTGCCTGTGAGCTTTATTTTAAGCATGATTCCATCATTTGATGGTATGTCAAAACGAGCCATAACAAAGCTCTTTAATACCATTTTGACACGAGCTGGAATCACATTGATTATTACGACAGCATTTAGTATTTCAACCATGCTCTATACCTTATCGGCTGGTTATCCGTTCTTTTTGATTGCTTTTCTACAGATTGTGACCTTTGCAGGAATCTACTTCAAGCTGGGCGATTTAATGAGTATGTTTTCTCTACAGAGTAACGATTCTCAAAGTGTGGGAAGTCGTGTGATGAGAAAACCTCGTATGCTTATGCACGCTCACATGCACCGTCTACAGCGGAAACTTGGACGTTCCATGACTACTCTAGGGGCTGGGTCTGCCATTGTTACAGGTAAAAAAGGACAGTCGGGTTCGGGGAGTTCTGCAAGGACACAAGCAGATCACTCCCGACCAGACGGAAAGGAAAAATCAACACTTGGAAAACGTATCGGTCAAACCATCGGTACAGTAGCTGATACCAAAGACAGAATGGTAGACACTGCTAGTGGTTTGAAAGAACAGGTTAAAGATTTGCCGACCAATGCAAGATATGCAGTATATCAAGGAAAATCCAAAGTAAAAGAGAATGTCCGTGATTTAACCAGTAGTATTTCTCAAACCAAAGCGGACAGAGCCAGTGGACGCAAGGAACAGCAGGAACAAAGGCGAAAAACCATTGCGAAGCGTCGCTCTGAAATGGAACAGGTCAAACAGAAAAAACAGCCTGCTTCTTCTGTTCATGAAAGACCGACTACAAGACAAGAACAATATCATGATGAACAGACCTCAAAACAGTCTAATATTCAGACTTCATATAAGGAATCTCAACAAGCCAAACAAGAGCGTCCAGCAGTTAAGTCCGATTTTTCAAGTCCAAAAGTGGAACGCCAAGGCAATACCGTTCAAGAAAAAACCGTTCAAAAGCCAGCAACTTCAACCACTACAGCAGATAGAACTTCACAACGTCCAATCACAAAAGAACGTCCGTCTACTGTTCAAAGAGTACCACTACAAAATACAAGAAGTAGACCACCAATCAAAACCGCCACCATTAAGAAAGTCGGTAAGAAACCATGAAGTTGAAAACTTTAGTGATTGGTGGTTCTGGATTATTCTTGATGGTCTTCTCACTGCTTCTGTTTGTTGCCATTTTATTTTCAGATGAACAGGACAGCGGAATTTCCAATATTCATTATGGAGGTGTGAATGTTTCCGCAGAAGTGCTGGCTCATAAGCCTATGGTAGAAAAATATGCCAAAGAATATGGCGTTGAAGAATATGTCAACATACTTCTTGCGATTATACAGGTGGAATCGGGCGGTACTGCGGAAGATGTTATGCAGTCCTCGGAATCCCTCGGTCTTCCACCTAATTCATTGAGTACAGAAGAATCCATTAAGCAAGGTGTGAAGTATTTCAGTGAATTATTAGCCAGTAGCGAAAGGCTCAGTGTAGATTTAGAATCGGTTATCCAGTCCTACAATTATGGTGGTGGTTTCTTAGGGTATGTGGCTAATCGTGGAAATAAATATACCTTTGAACTGGCTCAAAGTTTCTCAAAAGAGTATTCAGGTGGCGAAAAAGTGTCTTACCCCAATCCCATAGCCATACCTATCAATGGGGGCTGGCGATACAACTATGGCAATATGTTTTATGTGCAACTGGTAACGCAGTATCTTGTCACAACAGAGTTTGATGATGATACGGTACAAGCCATCATGGACGAAGCACTGAAATATGAGGGCTGGCGATACGTTTACGGTGGAGCTTCCCCGACTACTTCTTTTGATTGTAGCGGACTGACACAATGGACGTATGGAAAAGCTGGAATTAACTTACCACGAACCGCACAACAGCAATATGATGTGACCCAGCATATCCCACTATCGGAAGCACAAGCTGGCGATTTGGTTTTCTTTCATTCTACCTATAACGCTGGCTCTTATATTACTCATGTTGGGATATACCTTGGCAATAACCGTATGTTTCATGCAGGCGACCCAATCGGTTATGCCGACTTAACAAGCCCCTACTGGCAACAGCATTTAGTGGGAGCAGGACGAATCAAACAATGAGAAAGGAAGATTTAATGATGAAATTTAGAAAAAATCAGAATAAAGAAAAACAGATACCAAAGGAAAAGAAACCTCGTGTCTACTATAAGGTCAATCCTCATAAAAAGGTTGTGATTGCCTTGTGGGTACTTTTAGGGCTTAGTTTCAGCTTTGCGATATTCAAGCACTTTACAGCTATAGATACTCATACTATTCACGAAACAACTATCATAGAAAAGGAATACGTTGATACTCATCATGTAGAAAATTTTGTAGAGAACTTTGCGAAAGTCTACTATTCATGGGAGCAATCCGATAAGTCCATTGATAATCGAATGGAAAGTCTAAAAGGCTATCTGACAGATGAACTTCAAGCTCTCAATGTTGATACAGTACGCAAAGATATTCCTGTATCGTCTTCTGTAAGAGGATTTCAGATATGGACGGTAGAGCCAACTGGCGACAATGAGTTTAATGTAACCTACAGTGTAGACCAGCTCATTACAGAGGGAGAAAATACAAAGACCGTCCACTCTGCTTATATAGTGAGTGTCTATGTAGATGGTTCTGGAAATATGGTACTGGTTAAGAATCCGACCATTACCAACATACCTAAGAAATCAAGTTATAAACCAAAAGCCATTGAAAGTGAGGGGACGGTTGATTCCATTACAACCAATGAAATCAATGAGTTTTTAACGACGTTCTTCAAGCTCTATCCTACAGCGACAGCCAGTGAACTTTCCTACTATGTGAATGACGGGATATTAAAACAAATCGGAAAAGAGTACATCTTTCAAGAACTGGTAAATCCTATTCACAATCGTAAGGATAATCAAGTCACGGTATCGCTGACAGTGGAGTATATCGACCAGCAGACCAAAGCAACGCAGGTATCTCAATTTGATTTGGTACTTGAAAAGAACGGGAGTAATTGGAAGATTATAGAATAACAAATATTGGTACATTATTACAGCTATTTTGTAATCACGTACTCTCTTTGATAAAAAATTGGAGATTCCTTTACAAATATGCTCTTACGTGCTATAATTTAAGTATCTATTTAAAAGGAGTTAATAAATATGCGGCAAGGTATTCTTAAATAAACTGTCAATTTGATAGCGGGAACAAATAATTAGATGTCCTTTTTTAGGAGGGCTTAGTTTTTTGTACCCAGTTTAAGAATACCTTTATCATGTGATTCTAAAGTATCCAGAGAATATCTGTATGCTTTGTATACCTATGGTTATGCATAAAAATCCCAGTGATAAAAGTATTTATCACTGGGATTTTTATGCCCTTTTGGGTTTTTGAATGGAGGAAAATCACATGAAAATTATTAATATTGGAGTTTTAGCTCATGTTGATGCAGGAAAAACTACCTTAACAGAAAGCTTATTATATAACAGTGGAGCGATTACAGAATTAGGAAGCGTGGACAAAGGTACAACGAGGACGGATAATACGCTTTTAGAACGTCAGAGAGGAATTACAATTCAGACAGGAATAACCTCTTTTCAGTGGGAAAATACGAAGGTGAACATCATAGACACGCCAGGACATATGGATTTCTTAGCAGAAGTATATCGTTCATTATCAGTTTTAGATGGGGCAATTCTACTGATTTCTGCAAAAGATGGCGTACAAGCACAAACTCGTATATTATTTCATGCACTTAGGAAAATGGGGATTCCCACAATCTTTTTTATCAATAAGATTGACCAAAATGGAATTGATTTATCAACGGTTTATCAGGATATTAAAGAGAAACTTTCTGCCGAAATTGTAATCAAACAGAAGGTAGAACTGTATCCTAATATGTGTGTGACGAACTTTACCGAATCTGAACAATGGGATACGGTAATAGAGGGAAACGATGACCTTTTAGAGAAATATATGTCCGGTAAATCATTAGAAGCATTGGAACTCGAACAAGAGGAAAGCATAAGATTTCAGAATTGTTCTCTGTTCCCTGTTTATCACGGAAGTGCAAAAAGTAATATAGGGATTGATAACCTTATAGAAGTTATTACTAATAAATTTTATTCATCAACACATCGAGGTCCGTCTGAACTTTGCGGAAATGTTTTCAAAATTGAATATACAAAAAAAAGACAACGTCTTGCATATATACGCCTTTATAGTGGAGTACTACATTTACGAGATTCGGTTAGAGTATCAGAAAAAGAAAAAATAAAAGTTACAGAAATGTATACTTCAATAAATGGTGAATTATGTAAGATTGATAGAGCTTATTCTGGAGAAATTGTTATTTTGCAAAATGAGTTTTTGAAGTTAAATAGTGTTCTTGGAGATACAAAACTATTGCCACAGAGAAAAAAGATTGAAAATCCGCACCCTCTACTACAAACAACTGTTGAACCGAGTAAACCTGAACAGAGAGAAATGTTGCTTGATGCCCTTTTGGAAATCTCAGATAGTGATCCGCTTCTACGATATTACGTGGATTCTACGACACATGAAATTATACTTTCTTTCTTAGGGAAAGTACAAATGGAAGTGATTAGTGCACTGTTGCAAGAAAAGTATCATGTGGAGATAGAACTAAAAGAGCCTACAGTCATTTATATGGAGAGACCGTTAAAAAATGCAGAATATACCATTCACATCGAAGTGCCGCCAAATCCTTTCTGGGCTTCCATTGGTCTATCTGTAGCACAGCTTCCATTAGGGAGCGGAGTACAGTATGAGAGCTCGGTTTCTCTTGGATACTTAAATCAATCGTTTCAAAATGCAGTTATGGAGGGGATACGCTATGGCTGTGAACAAGGATTGTATGGTTGGAATGTGACGGACTGTAAAATCTGTTTTAAGTATGGCTTATACTATAGCCCTGTTAGTACCCCAGCAGATTTTCGGATGCTTGCTCCTATTGTATTGGAACAAGTCTTAAAAAAAGCTGGAACAGAATTGTTAGAGCCATATCTTAGTTTTAAAATTTATGCGCCACAGGAATATCTTTCACGAGCATACAACGATGCTCCTAAATATTGTGCGAACATCGTAGACACTCAATTGAAAAATAATGAGGTCATTCTTAGTGGAGAAATCCCTGCTCGGTGTATTCAAGAATATCGTAGTGATTTAACTTTCTTTACAAATGGACGTAGTGTTTGTTTAACAGAGTTAAAAGGGTACCATGTTACTACCGGTGAACCTGTTTGCCAGCCCCGTCGTCCAAATAGTCGGATAGATAAAGTACGATATATGTTCAATAAAATAACTTAGTGTATTTTATGTTGTTATATAAATATGGTTTCTTGTTAAATAAGATGAAATATTTTTTAATAAAGATTTGAATTAAAGTGTAAAGGAGGAGATAGTTATTATAAACTACAAGTGGATATTGTGTCCTGTATGTGGAAATAAAACACGATTAAAGATAAGGGAAGATACTGAATTAAAAAAATTCCCCCTCTATTGTCCGAAATGCAGACAAGAAAATTTAATTGAAATAAAGCAGTTCAAAGTAACTGTGATTACAGAGCCAGACGCAAAGACGCAGAGCCGATAAAATGAGATTAATACAATCTCATTTTATCGGCTCTTTCCGTTATGTATGGATTCTTTTAATTAGTCTTCGATGTTTCTTGCTTCGTTGATACCGCTGGCTAAAGATTCCATTAAGGATAGTTCTTTGTCTGTAAAGCTATCCATGTATTTCTCTATCTGTAATCGTCGGGTGCTTTTTACCAAGTTATTAGCAGGTAGGGGTCCCGAGCGCCTACGAGGAATTTGTATCGATAAGAAATAGATTTAAAAATTTCGCTGTTATTTTGTACATTTAACTTGACGGTGACATCTCTCTATTGTGAGTTATTAGTGGTACAGTTTTCAACCGTTTTAATTATAAAAAAGTGGTGCATTTTTAAATTGGCACAAACAGGTAACGGTTATTGCAGGTGTATTTCTTATCTATGGGTTTAACATGGATTTTATCATTAAAATCATGAGTATTGTCCGAGAGTGATTGGTCTTGCGTATGGTTAACCCTAAAGTTATGGAAATAAGACTTAGAAGCAAACTTAAGAGTGTGTTGATAGTGCATTATCTTAAAATTTTGTATAATAGGAATTGAAGTTAAATTAGATGCTAAAAATTTGTAATTAAGAAGGAGGGATTCGTCATGTTGGTATTCCAAATGCGTAATGTAGATAAAACATCTACTGTTTTGAAATAGACTAAAAACAGTGATTACACAGATAAATAAATACGTTAGATTAATTCCTACCAGTGACTAATCTTATGACTTTTTAAACAGATAACTAAAATTACAAACAAATCGTTTAACTTCTGTATTTATTTATAGATGTAATCACTTCAGGAGTGATTACATGAACAAAAATATAAAATATTCTCAAAACTTTTTAACGAGTGAAAAAGTACTCAACCAAATAATAAAACAATTGAATTTAAAAGAAACCGATACCGTTTACGAAATTGGAACAGGTAAAGGGCATTTAACGACGAAACTGGCTAAAATAAGTAAACAGGTAACGTCTATTGAATTAGACAGTCATCTATTCAACTTATCGTCAGAAAAATTAAAACTGAACATTCGTGTCACTTTAATTCACCAAGATATTCTACAGTTTCAATTCCCTAACAAACAGAGGTATAAAATTGTTGGGAATATTCCTTACCATTTAAGCACACAAATTATTAAAAAAGTGGTTTTTGAAAGCCATGCGTCTGACATCTATCTGATTGTTGAAGAAGGATTCTACAAGCGTACCTTGGATATTCACCGAACACTAGGGTTGCTCTTGCACACTCAAGTCTCGATTCAGCAATTGCTTAAGCTGCCAGCGGAATGCTTTCATCCTAAACCAAAAGTAAACAGTGTCTTAATAAAACTTACCCGCCATACCACAGATGTTCCAGATAAATATTGGAAGCTATATACGTACTTTGTTTCAAAATGGGTCAATCGAGAATATCGTCAACTGTTTACTAAAAATCAGTTTCATCAAGCAATGAAACACGCCAAAGTAAACAATTTAAGTACCGTTACTTATGAGCAAGTATTGTCTATTTTTAATAGTTATCTATTATTTAACGGGAGGAAATAATTCTATGAGTCGCTTTTGTAAATTTGGAAAGTTACACGTTACTAAAGGGAATGTAGATAAATTATTAGGTATACTACTGACAGCTTCCAAGGAGCTAAAGAGGTCCCTAGCGCCTACGGGGAATTTGTATCGATAAGGAATAGATTTAAAAATTTCGCTGTTATTTTGTACAATAAGGATAAATTTGAATGGTACCATAAACGACCGTTTATGGTACCTTTTCATTTTCCTGCTTTTTCTAAATGTTTTTTAAGTAAATCAAGTACCAAAATCCGTTCCTTTTTCATAGTTCCTATATAGTTATACTTAATGAGTTATGGTACATTTAAATTATAAAATTAAGGAGGTTTTTTATGATTTTTGGCTATGCTCGAGTGAGTACGGATGATCAAAATCTTAGTTTACAAATTGATGCACTTACTCATTATGGAATTGATAAATTATTTCAAGAAAAAGTAACTGGTGCGAAAAAAGACCGACCGCAATTAGAAGAAATGATCAACCTACTACGTGAAGGAGATTCTGTTGTCATTTACAAGTTAGATCGAATTTCACGATCAACTAAACATTTGATTGAACTTTCTGAATTATTTGAAGAACTTAGTGTCAATTTTATATCTATTCAAGATAACGTAGATACTTCAACGTCTATGGGAAGATTCTTTTTCCGAGTTATGGCTAGTTTAGCAGAACTGGAACGGGATATTATTATTGAACGAACTAACTCTGGTCTTAAGGCAGCCAGAGTCCGAGGAAAAAAAGGGGGCCGTCCAAGTAAAGGTAAGCTATCAATTGATTTAGCTTTAAAAATGTATGACAGCAAAGAGTATTCTATTCGTCAAATTCTTGATGCCTCTAAATTAAGCAAAACAACCTTTTACCGTTACCTCAATAAAAGGAATGCTTAAGATATGGCTATGAAAAGAATTTTAACTACTTCACAGCGTGAACAACTTCTTTCTGTAGACCACTTATCAGAAGAGGATTTTAAAGCGTATTTTAGTTTTTCTGATTATGATCTGGAGGTTATTAATCAACACCGTGGAAAGGTCAATAAACTAGGATTTGCGATACAACTTTGTTTGGCCCGGTATCCTGGGTGTTCTTTAAGTAATTGGCCGATTAAATCAACCAGACTAACTTCTTATGTGAGTCGACAGCTCCATCTTGATGCAATTGATTTAAATTCATATGATCATAGAAATACACGTGCAAATCACTTCAACGAGATCTTAGAAGTATTCAACTATCATCGATTCGGTAGTGCTAATACACAAAAACAGTTAATAGAATATTTAATTGAACTAGCTTTAGAAAATGATGACTCTATCTATCTAATGAAAAAAACAATTGATTTCTTAACTCGAAAAAGAATTATTTTTCCATCTATAGCTACACTTGAAGACATTATAAGCCGCTGTCGAGATAAAGCAGAAAACAACTTATTTTCAATATTACTCTGTTCATTAACAGATATACAAATTGAAAAACTAGAGAGTTTGTTTCAAATTTATGAAGAGACGAAAATAACTAAACTCGCTTGGCTAAAAGACATTCCAGGTAAGGCAAATCCAGAAAGCTTTATGAGTATTTGTAAAAAAGTGGAAGTGATTGCTTCCATGGGACTCGGGACAATTAATGTCTCCCATATTAATCGGAACAGGTTTCTTCAGCTAGCTAGACTAGGGGAAAATTATGATGCATATGACTTCTCCCGTTTTGAGCTTGAAAAAAGATACTCTTTACTTATTGCTTTTTTAGTCAATCATCATCAATATCTGATCGATCAACTGATTGAGATTAATGACCGCATTTTAGCAAGTATTAAACGCAAAGGGACACGTGATTCACAAGAACAGTTAAAAGAAAAAGGAAAATTGGCTACTAAAAAATTGGAACATTATGCTTCTTTAATTGATGCTCTTCACTTTGCAAAAGATAATGATAGTAATCCTTTTGACGAAATTGAACGAATCATGCCTTGGGAAGATTTAGTACAAGATGGAGAAGAAGCTAAAAAAATTACAGGTAATAAAAATCATGGCTATTTAGAAATGGTTCGAAATAAAGCTAATTACCTCCGAAGATACACGCCAATGTTATTGAGGACCCTTTCGTTCAAAGCAACTCCGGCAGCAAATCCAGTCCTCATGGCCCTAACTCAACTAACTGATTTACACAATAGTGGTAAAAGAAAAATACCGGCAGATACTTCTACTGATTTTGTGAGTAAAAAATGGAAAAGCCTTGTTCGGCCAGAAGAGGGGAAAATAGATCGGTCTTACTATGAGTTAGTAGCTTTCACCGAGCTAAAGAACAATATTCGATCAGGAGATATTTCAGTTGAAGGAAGTATGATCCATCGAAATATTGATGATTACTTAGTTGATTTATCTGCTTGTATTGATTCAGAAACTATTCCAGACACGTTTGAGGACTATTTAAAGGATCGGGAAATAATTTTAGATTTACAGCTTCAATTTTATTCGACAGTTGATAAGAGAATTTCAAGAGCAAACCTTAAAAAGTTGGAAAAAGTTACACCTAGCGAAGCAGAAATATATAGAAAAAAACTTTATTCAATAATTCCTAAGATAAGGCTTAGTGATCTTTTAATTGAGGTGGACAGTTGGACCAACTTTTCACAAGAATTTAGTCATGATTCTACAGGGAAACCGCCGAGTGAACAAGAAAGAAAAATTATTTTTGCTGCTTTGCTGGGTTTAGGGATGAATATTGGTCTTGAAAAAATGGCCCAATCAACTCCTGGAATTTCTTATTCTCAGTTAGCCAATGCCAAACAATGGCGCTTTTATAAAGAAGCTCTGACTCGTGCTCAATCTGTTTTGGTTAATTATCAGTTAAAGCTTCCTGTTGCAGACTTTTGGGGTGAAGGAAAAACCACTGCTTCAGACGGAATGCGCGTCCCAGTGGGCGTCTCAGCTCTAAAATCCGATGTTAATCCACATTACAAAAGTATGGAAAAAGGAGCTACAATGATTCGATCAATAAATGATAGGCATACGACTCATCATATCGAGGTTGCTTCAACTAATTCAAGGGAAGCTACTCATACCCTTGATGGCCTACTTTATCATGAAACAGATCTAGATATTGAGGAACATTTTACTGATACAAATGGGTATTCTGATCAGGTGTTTGGAATGACCGCATTACTAGGCTTTGATTTTGAACCTCGCATCAGAAATATAAAAAAATCACAATTATTTTCTATCAAATCACCTTCCTACTACCCTAACTTATCAGAAGATATAAGCGGAAAAATCAATGTAAAAATTATTGAAGAAAACTATGATGAAATTAAACGAATCGCCTATTCGATTCAAACAGGAAAAGTATCTAGTTCTTTACTATTAGGAAAGCTAGGCTCATACGCACGTAAGAATAGAGTAGCTCTTGCACTGAGAGAACTAGGTCGCATTGAAAAGAGCATTTTTATGATAGATTATATTACAGATAGTGAGCTACGGCGAAGGATCACTCATGGACTAAATAAGACAGAAGCGATTAATGCTTTAGCTAGAGAACTATTTTTTGGGCGACGCGGAAAATTTATGGAGCGCGATATTCGCCGACAACTTCAAAGTGCTAGTGCGCTTAATGTGTTAATAAATGCAATAAGTATATGGAACGCCGTCTACTTACAAGCAGCTTATAATTATCTCGTCAAAATAGATCCCGAAGTAACTAAGTATATGAAGCATGTATCTCCTATTAATTGGGAGCATATCACTTTTCTTGGAGAGTATAAATTTGACTTGTTATCTATTCCTAAACACTTAAGAGAATTGAATATAAAAAATAAATAGGCCTTGAAACATTGGTTTAGTGGGAATTTGTACCCCTTATCGATACAAATTCCCACTAAGCGCTCGGGACCCCAGGTAAGAAAAATTCATCAACGGAAACATGAAGTAACGATACAAGGTCATAAAGAACTTGTATGCTGGGGTGTTGCCCTTTATTTTCAATATTAGTTAAGTACCGTGGGTCAATTTCAATCAATGCTCCCACTTGTTCACGAGTTAAACCTCGTTTCAATCGAGCTTCTTTAATGGCTAAACCAAAGGCTCTAAAATCATATTTATCTTCTTTTTTACGCATAGTAGACCACCTCTATACATTTTATTGTTCCTACTGAATTAAAAACAGGTATAGAAAAACGTGTTATATGGTTTATAGGTTTATATTTAATAAAAAGCACTACTAAACGCCAATAAAAAAAACCGTTATATGGTAGTGCTATTTACGCTGTTAAAATATTGTATATTACTTCCAAATGGCGGTTTGTTGGAGGTCAACGTCGCCATGAAGTACATCATATACAATAAATTTCCTTACATTGGGTTCTTGTCAAAAAAAGTCGTCTATCTGCAATAGATAAGTACGTCCACCAATGTGGTTTTATAAATCATATAGATAGAATAACAGAAGCATGTAAACAGAGAAATAAATCTGTTTATATGCTTTTTTGGCTATTCAGAACTTTTTTACAAAGTTTATTTATCAGTAATGCAACAAATCCCCCTTTCACATTGGGACTAAGAGTGAAAGGAGATAAACGAGCAAGGCTCACTTCCTTTCCTAGACAGAAAGGGGGTGAGAAACATGAAACCATCTTCTTTTCAGACCACAATAGAAAATCAGTTTGACTATATCTGTAAACGTGCTATGGAAGACGAGCGAAAGAATTATATGCTTTATCTTTCAAGGATTGCAAAGCGTGAGGTGTCCTTTTCGGATGTTGGCGATTATCTTGTTAGCCAGTTTGCGACAACAGATAACTATTCAACTGACTTTCAGATTTTTACACTCAATGGGTTATCAGTAGGCGTTGAAAATGATTTGTTGAGTGAAGCATTACGTGAGTTGCCAGACAAGAAACGTGAAATTCTACTGCTGTTTTACTTTATGGACATGAGCGATTCAGAAATTGCAGACCTGTTGAAATTGAACCGTTCTACTGTCTATCGGCATAGAACCAGTGGACTAGCCTTAATTAAAAAGTTTATGGAGGAATTTGAAGAATGAAAACACAATATCCTATGATTCCCTTTCCTCTCATTGTAAAGGCAACAGATGGCGATACCGAAGCGATTAACCAGATTCTACATCATTACAGAGGGTACATAACGAAGCGTTCCCTACGACTTATGAAAGATGAATATGGCAATCAAAGTATGGTCGTTGATGAAGTCTTACGTGGAAGAATGGAAACCAGACTGATTACAAAGATTTTGTCATTTGAAATTAAGTAATATCCTCTCTCCTTTCGTGGAAGCGTGCTAAACCATTCCACGCTTCCCGAACAGGGAGGTTTGTTATTCCACCAAAGCATATTGAGCTTTCAATGTGTTTTGATAGGCTAACGAGCCATTGTTCTTTGAAAACTGAATAAAAGTAATCGAATACGTTTCGATAAGAAAAGAGCCAACGGAACTAACCGCCATGACCTATCTTATAAAGATAGCGAGCGATTCATGTTAGTGATCCGAGAAGCAATCTTTAGCAGGATTGCCTGCAACGACATTCTTATCGTGATAATGATACTCCCATACAGTCAATAGTCCGAGCGTGATAAAACCGTCGCAGGCAATGAGTATGGCTACATGAGAACCATGCAGGGGTGGAACTCCCGTGAGCTTTGCTAAAGCTGTTCGATTGCTGGTAAAACAACTTTTATGAAATCCAAATAAGTGATTTGGAAAGGAGGATTTTATGAAGCAGACTGACATTCCTATTTGGGAACGTTATACCCTAACCATTGAAGAAGCGTCAAAATATTTTCGTATTGGCGAAAACAAGCTACGACGCTTGGCAGAGGAAAATAAAAATGCAAATTGGCTGATTATGAATGGCAATCGTATTCAGATTAAACGAAAACAATTTGAAAAAATTATAGATACATTGGACGCAATCTAGCGTCGCCAAAGGGTCTTGTATATGATAAAATAGTATTAAGTCGTATCAAGGCTCTTTCCATAAAGGAAAGGAGCAAATGCCATGTCAGAAAAAAGACGTGACAATAAAGGTCGAATCTTAAAGACTGGAGAGAGCCAACGAAAAGACGGAAGATACTTATACAAATATATAGATTCATTTGGAGAACCGCAATTTGTTTACTCGTGGAAACTTGTGGCTACAGACCGAGTACCAGCAGGAAAGCGTGATTGTATCTCACTTAGAGAGAAAATCGCAGAGTTACAGAAAGACATTCATGATGGTATTGATGTTGTAGGAAAGAAAATGACACTCTGCCAGCTTTACGCAAAACAGAACGCTCAAAGACCAAAGGTTAGAAAAAACACTGAAACTGGACGCAAATATCTTATGGATATTTTGAAGAAAGACAAGTTAGGTGTAAGAAGTATTGACAGTATTAAGCCATCAGACGCTAAAGAATGGGCTATTAGAATGAGTGAAAATGGTTATGCTTATCAAACCATCAATAACTACAAACGTTCTTTAAAGGCTTCATTCTATATTGCTATACAAGATGATTGTGTTCGGAAGAATCCATTTGACTTTCAACTGAAAGCAGTTCTTGATGATGATACTGTCCCTAAGACCGTACTAACAGAAGAACAGGAAGAAAAACTGTTAGCCTTTGCAAAAGCTGATAAAACCTACAGCAAAAATTATGATGAAATTCTGATACTCTTAAAAACAGGTCTTCGTATTTCAGAGTTTGGTGGTTTGACACTTCCAGATTTAGATTTTGAGAATCGTCTTGTCAATATAGACCATCAGCTATTGAGAGATACTGAAATTGGGTACTACATTGAAACACCAAAGACCAAAAGTGGCGAACGTCAAGTTCCTATGGTTGAAGAAGCCTATCAAGCATTTAAGCGAGTGTTAGCGAATCGAAAGAATGATAAGCGTGTTGAGATTGATGGATATAGTGATTTCCTCTTTCTTAATAGAAAGAACTATCCAAAAGTGGCAAGTGATTACAACGGCATGATGAAAGGTCTTGTTAAGAAATACAATAAGTATAACGAGGATAAATTGCCACACATCACTCCACATAGTTTGCGACATACATTCTGTACCAACTATGCAAATGCAGGAATGAATCCAAAGGCATTACAGTACATTATGGGACATGCTAATATAGCCATGACGCTGAACTATTACGCACATGCAACATTCGATTCTGCAATGGCAGAAATGAAACGCTTGAATAAAGAGAAGCAACAGGAGCGTCTTGTTGCTTAGTAGTACAAATGAATTTACTACTTATTTACCACTTCTGACAGCTAAGACATGAGGAAATATGCAAAGAAACGTGAAGTATCTTCCTACAGTAAAAATACTCGAAAGCACATAGAATAAGGCTTTACGAGCATTTAAGAAAATATAAAAAGATAATTAGAAATTTATACTTTGTTTATTTTAAAGAAGTGATTCTAATGTACAAGGGTGTAATTTGTTAGAATTTCAAAAATTTAGAGCATTTTTGGCTTAGTAATATGTGTTGAAGGCTCAAAATCTATGGTAAAAAAGTAGCTTTGAAAACGTATTACCTCCAAAGATTTAGTTTAATAATGAATTAACATAAAAAGAAATGATTGAAGTTCTGGAAAGATGTTGTTTCAGTATTGAAATCATTGAGAAAAAGTGGGAAAAATTTGCGATTTTCACAGAGAAAGGAAGAAAAAGTATAGAAATAAGTCTTGAAAAACTGGATTTGAAGAATTATTTTGATTATATTGTTTCGGATGACAATTGCTATTGAAGATTTGTACTCAGGGATACAGGTATCAACTAGTGCTGGTATTGATACTATTGGATATTACGATTACCCATTGCCTTTATTTAATGCTAAGGCAAATTGGAAGGCTGGAAGTATGCAAGAAGTATTGAACGTAATTCAATCACAACATGAGTTTTAAAACGTCTAGACGTACTTAGAAAAATTAAAAATATACTTTTCGGGAATCTGTCCATAGATGAACAAAAGAAGCTTCAAAAAAATGTTTCTAATATTTATTTTAGGTCTATTTGTAGGTCGATTCTTAATCCCATTACTTAGACCACATATAGTTGGTTGGCTAAAAACTATATGTGGTTAATAGTAACGATAACCTTATTTAACAAAAAAGTTTTCCCTTTTATTTTTTAATAGCATTGTTTTGACAAATTAACTTCCACGTTTATTGGCGGTAGAAGTTGGTTTGAGAATTTAGCACTTTGATGACCTTAGATCCTTATAATCCTACACGTACAGGTATGACTTTTAGTTTTAGATATTCTCATTAGTTTAATTAAAGGAGGGACTGTGTTATGGTAACTAAGTATTACAAGTATATTCCTTGGTTGATCTTAGGAGCTATTGGATCTTATGAGTCCGCAACTTATTTTGGACATAGCACATTTGATACGCTGTATTTATCTATTGTTTTTATGATTGTTTACGTAGCTTTATTCATTCTACACGAAAAATATCTGAAATATAAATATAAAGAAATATTTACACATATTATGAGCAATTCTGAAAAAGATCATCATCCCTAGTAAGATACAGCATAATAAAGCCCTAGCAACCAGATTGTACTGACCCCAAAATACTTAGATTACCAATATGAAAAACAGGTGAGAACCCAAGGTAATTCTGGAGGGCTTGATGTCGGTAAGGCAGATTAATTATTTGGGATAGGAGTGCATACATTTTTATATATTAGGAGGGATTATAATAAATAATATTGTTGGTTTATATACTACTATTGATGATATCGGAAATCATGAGCGTCACTACACAAAACTTGGTGATTTCCAAAAAGGAAACAATCCTTGTATTGTAAGGTATGTCTCAGGCAGTGATGCAACTGTGAGATATCAAGATGAGGTTTATTCGCTTGAAGCAGGGATGATTCTTGGTGCGGATGCCCTAGTTGATACAAATAATTCATTTGTTGAGATTGCTGACTCATATGAAAATATTTATAGACTTGCACCTGAAAGTCAATTCTGTTTAGAAATGACAGTTAAGGGAGTAATTCCAGTTCATTTTGGACATGTTCATGTTATTCCTTCTTATCAGACAATTGAAGCAGGAGCTAAATATAGAACAAGTTGTTTTACAGCTCGTAGTCAAGTTACTATTGAAGTGGTTGCGAATAATATAGATGTATATTATTCATATGATAAACCCGTTGAAGTATTTGAGTTTGATGAGTTAGGAAATAAATTTACTTTGTTTACGTTGGCACCGTATCAGAAATGTATTCTTCAAGACCAAGGTGGTAGTATGCGAGATAGATACCATGTTTTAGAACAATCTAACTTGGAAAATAGTGAAGTCATAAGATTGTATGAAACTTATTGTATGCCATTTAATTGGAGATTACAAGCTGAAGAGGTGCAACTAAGTGCACAGGCTAATTAGTATTGTGTTGTTGTATTCTGGCTAAACGCTTAGAAATTAAAGTATGCACTTATATAATTTAGGCTAGAGTTTATTCTAGCCTAAAATTTTATTAAAAGGTAGATTGAACATGGAAAAAATATTTAACTATTTAAATTTATATCTAAAAAGTTTGAATTTTGTGTGGAAAACATCAAAGTCTATAATGTTGTGGATGATTTTAATGGTTCCTATACAATCTATTCTTCCTTCTATCAGTATTTTTATTACTAACATAGTTGTCAATAAAATATCCTCTTTGAATTCCATAAATCTTACTATGCTTATTGCGGTTTGGGGGGTATCTTTCTTTCTTAACAATCTAATATCCCCACTGCTCGTGATGATACAAGGTCGCATGACTGATTTATTGACGTATCAATTAAATACGGAGTTGATGCGTAAATCAGAGAGATTACAGAATATTAGTTATTTTGAAGATAGCGAATTCTATAACGATATACAGTTGCTTAGTTCAGAAGCAAGTTGGCGTCCAGTAAATTTATTAGTATTTGGAACTAGCCTTATCTCCAATGCAATTGTATTTGCTTCTATGCTGTTAATGGTTAGCTCTGTGAATATACTAGTAAGTTTACTACTGTTTGTTGTATTGATTCCACAAGGTATCATAGCTTATAGAATTCAGCAACAGGCATTTGAAACACTTGTGTCTAATAGTGAAGAATCTCGTAAGTTAGATTATTATAGTCAGGTTCTTTTGAGTAACAATCACATTAAAGATATTCGGCTTTATAATTTATATATCTTTTTTATTACAAAATATACAGATGTATTTACATCAATAACTGACAAGCTCCAAGTTGATCGGAGAAAAAAATTTACCACTTCAGCTTTATTTATAACTCTTAATAGTATCGTCATAATTTTAATGTTTGGATATGTTATTATTCAAATCAAAAAAGGTGTTTTAGATTTAGGTGTTATTTTTGTGTTTTCTACTAGTATTATCTACTCAATAAATAGTATGGCTAGACTTGTAGAAGATAGTTCACTCCTCTATGACACTCTCCTCTACATGGAAAACTTTTTTAAGTTTATTGAAATTGAAGATGAGCTAAGTACAGAAGTACCAATTACTAAAACTGAAAATAATTTTGGTGATGATATCATAGAATTTAGAAATGTTAACTTTTCTTATTCAAACAATTCTGATTTGGTATTAAGTAACGTTAGCTTTAAAATAGCTGAGGGAGAGAAAATTGCAATAGTTGGGGAAAATGGAGCTGGAAAAACGACTCTAGTCAAATTGCTATGTGCTTTCTATCCTAACTATTCGGGTGATATAATAGTAAACAATAAGTCACTTAGAGAATATGAATTGACAGATTATAGAAAGCAGATTACTTCAATTTTCCAAGATTTTTCTAAATTTGATATTTCATTAAGAGAGAATGTTGCACTGTCCGATTTATCTAGGATATTTAAAAATGAAGATATAACTAAAGCGCTTGATAAAGGTCGGTTTAATATGAAAGATATGTCATTAGACCAAGTTTTGGGAAGAAAATTTGATGGTGGGAAAGAATTATCTGGCGGGGAGTGGCAGAAAGTTGCACTGTCAAGAGCGTTTTTTTCAAATGCACCAATCTTAATATTAGATGAGCCGACGGCATCAATTGATGCCAAAGCAGAATATGAATTATTTCAAGATTTTCTGCAATTGACACAAGGAAAAACTGTTTTCTATATTACTCACAGACTTGCGAGTGTAAAATTTGCTGATAAAATTTTGGTGTTAAAATCCGGAGAAATTCATTCATTCGGAACTCATAATGAGTTAATGAATAAGGATGAGTATTATAGAAAATTGTATAAAATGCAATCGTCAATGTACGCTGAAGAATAGTTTGAAATATAGGAGCTGATATGGAAGTTCTCCGCATGAAAAATATCGAAAAACAAATTAATTCACGACATATCCTTCAAATACCTGAGTTAATTCTTCATCATGGTGAACGGATAGGCATTGTGGGGAGTAATGGTGTAGGAAAAACAACTTTGCTAAGAATGATTATCCAGGAAGATAATGATTACAAAGGTATGATAACAGTGAATGGAGATATTGCTTATGTTCCTCAAGTTAAGGAGATTAGAGATGGATCAGGAGGAGAGATTTCTTTAAAGTTATTAAAGGAGGCCTTTTCTTCAAGAACCTCTATACTAATTTTAGATGAGCCGACATCTCATTTGGATCAGCATAATGTTCAATGGTTAATTCATAGAATATCGAAATTTGATGGTACAATAATTTTGGTTAGTCACGATCGTTTTTTACTAGATAATATTATAGAAAAAATTGTTTTCATTGAAAGGAGTCAAATAGGAGTTTTCAAAGGAAATTTTACGGAATTTGAAAATGAAAGAAATCAAATAGAAGAGCAATGTTGGAAAAATATTGCTCAATATAACAATGAGGTGGCTAGGTTAACTAAAGAATTAGAAAATAAAAAGATAAGATCAAAAAAAATTAGTAAGAAAAGTTCTAATAGAATCAGCAACTCAGACTGGAAAGCGCGTTCAAAAATGGGGAGCTACGATAGTCAAGAAAAAGCCATGGCCAAATCAGCCAAAGCTATTGAAAAAAGATTAAGTAGATTGACTGCACCTTCCCGACCTTCACCTAAAACACAAATTAAGTTTAAAACAATAAGCTCCACATTAGAGTATTCTTCTAATACAATGATCGAATTAAAAGAAAGCAAGCTAAGTACAAATTTTATAGATCTTTATATACCTCAAATAAAAATGAGGTTTGGAGAAAAATGGTTGTTAACTGGAAGAAATAAATCTGGAAAGACTACATTATTAAAAAGTATAGTAAATCAAGAAATAGATGGATATTTTTCAAAAGGTTTAAAAATTGGGTATTTTAGTCAAGAATTAAATACACTAGACCAAGATAAAACACTCTTTGATAATATATATGAAACAAGTAGTCATAATAAACAATTAATTATAAACTTTCTTGCAATGCTAGATTTAAAATTTGATAAAATATTTGTTCCGTTTGGCAAGCTCTCTGGGGGTGAGCAAGTTAAAGGCCAACTTGCATCAGTCCTTCTGAGCGATTCAAATTTTCTTATTTTAGATGAACCAACAAACTTTCTTGATATTACCTCACTTAATGCACTAGAAAAATTCTTATTAAGTTATCCAGGTTCGATACTTTTGGTTTGTCATGACACATATTTTCAAGAAAGATTACATTTTAAAAAGTTATGCATTCTAAATAATAACTTGCTTCTAGAGGATTACTTTGAAGATTGATTTAGTAAACTAAATAGGTGAACCATTTTATTTTTTTGATAGCTAATCAATATCCATGATGTAAAAAGCAGCGTAAAATCGTTGCTTTTTTTCTTTGTACGACTTATCCCGTGAGGTCTCATGGGAGTAAATAAGACGTAGTAACAACTAATCATAAGAAGTACCCTCGCCTATTGTTGTTATCAACTTATTCTTCGTTGAATAACAATGGCTGGGGCAGGCTCTCAGCCGAAGCCATAGTAGTGATGAAATTTCTGTAATGGAAAGGAATTCTCTTGTTACCCTTTGATAGAAGATCTTGGTATTGATTTTTACTTTGAGGATACCTATGCTTCTTGGCAAAGGGGAAATAACGAAACCTCCAATGGTTTACTCAGAGAATATTCCCCTAAGAAGGCTGATTTAACAAGCTTTAGTGATGAAGACTTGTTCTCAGCACTGTTTCATATCAACCATCTACCACGCAAATGTTTAGGTTACAGAACACCCTTCGAGGTACTTTCAAATAAGTGGTAAAAATGTTGCACTTATTCTTGCAATTTATCTTTTTAAAAAATAGGGGTAATCAGAGAAACATGGGTGCTTCATACTAGAAAAAACTTGCAAAGATTGAAAAAAAGATGTAAAATGTTTGAAAATAAAAATCAACATTTAGATGATAGGGAGATTATGAGGTTTATGATACCATTGGATGCTAGTGTATTTATTTTAGGTGTAGTTAAAAATATTGACTATAATACCAAAAATGTAGAAAAAGCTTTATATTCACTTCCATAATTATCAAAAATCAATTTTTATGGTACTTCTTGAAAAGACAGACAATGCATTTGAAATTAGTATTACTAGCGACTCACAACACTATTCACTAGAATTCATGGAAGAGTTTTGTAAACTAGTCAAACAAGAATTTGAGAATTTTTTATCTTGAATACCATGGGAGGGATATTTAGATGGAATCAAAAAACAACAAATTAGAAAAAAAGAATATTTTTCTATTAATTATCAGTAGTCAATTAAATGAATTTGGCACTACAATTTATGATTATGCCAATAAATTGGTTATAGCTTCTTCGGAGAGTAAATCAAATTACTACATGAGGATTTATCAATTTTCAGAGATCATTATACAATTGTTATTCAGCC
Source organism: Streptococcus sp. CF10-1 (assembly GCF_024295825.1). Classification (GTDB taxonomy): domain Bacteria; phylum Bacillota; class Bacilli; order Lactobacillales; family Streptococcaceae; genus Streptococcus. Next base: position 255,408 of record NZ_JANCPQ010000001.1, read on the forward strand.
TTTTTGGAGGTGTATTTGCGGACAGTAAGAATAAGAAAAAAATATTAATTGTTACTGATTTTATAGCTAGTTTACTTACCTTTATAGTTTTTATGTTTTATAGTGAAAGTAATGTATATATGTTGATAGTTACAAATATTTGTTTAGCAATTCTATATGCATTTAATGCTCCTGCTTATAGAGCAATAGTAGGAGATTTATTAAGTAAAAATAACATTATTAAATATAATTCTTATTCAAAATCAATTTCGGAATTTTTGAGTATCCTATCTCCAGTTATTGGGATGCTCACGATAGCATTAGTAGGATATAAATATGGAATGCTAGTTAATTCTCTTAGTTTTTTATTATCTGGGTGTTTATCAGTTTTTTTCACTGAATTAAATTTTTTTGATAACTCTCCCCAAAAATCTGACGCCTTTTCAATAAAGTATGGATTTAGTTACATTTATAACAATAAAGAGTTACTTCTTTTACTGATTTCAAGTTCGATGATTAACTTCTTTTCATCAGGAATAAACTTTTATTTACCGTTTATTAATAAAATGTACGATTTGGATAAGTTATATGGCATGATTTTAATTGGTCAAGCAGTTGGGAATATTATTGGGGCTGTATCGAATAATTTTTTTAAAAGAAGTTTTTCGTCAAACCAATATAGTACATTCCTTTTGATATCATCTTTACCACTGATTATGATTCCTTTAGTGAAGATCTGATCGATTACTTTACTTTTGTTTTCATTATCATCATTAGCTATGACAATTTTTAATGTTCAAATGTTATCGTATTTACAGTCTACAATTGAAAAGGAATATTTAGGAAGGGTATTTAGTATAATTGCATTTTTTGCTTTAATGTTAATGCCTTTAGGAACGGTTGTATTTTCATATTTTAACTTTAAAACATTACTTGTTTTTGGAGTTGTAGGAGTAGGTGACTTACTAACTTGTATACTCTTAAAATTTGCATTGAAGAGTTTAAAATGAATTCGAAATGGCATTGAAGTAATTACTATGATGAGTTATTCAATCGGTGTTGATTTTTGTAAAAAATAGACAGATAAAAAACTTCTGTCATATTATGACAATTTCCCAGCTTTTTCTGAAAGTGACATATACTTTTCTTAGGAGATAGCTAGATGTACTAACGGATAAGAGATTTGAGAGAAGATCATGATTTCACCCAAAAATTTGTTGCAAATTTACTTTCCTTCCCTCATACAAATTATGCAAAAATTGAGAGAGGAGAGGTTGCCCTAACGGCAGATGTCCTTGTGCAGCTTTCTAAACTCTATAACGTTAGTACGGATTACCTATTAGGGTTAACAGATTGTCCAGATATGATAAAACATAAAAAAATGCTAAACTAGAAACTGATAAATTGTGTCCTCAAAACCGTGACGAGGATAAAAAATTGAATTCTCGAGGGATAGACAACACATATATGTATGATGTGATAAAGAACTAGAGTTTCGTAGTTGGTACATAAAAACAGGAATACCGTCTAAAATATATATGATTGGAAAAATATTGAGAAATTTCAAATAAAAAACAGGGATATTTTTTGAAAAAATTATACGTGAATTAGCTTTTTTATTAGTCTCAAAAACTATCTCCAATTTATCAAAGAAAAAATTAGTTGATTTATCTTTTAATATTGTTCACAGTATAGATTATACTGATTTGAACGTTCAGCAGAAGAGACAGCTTGAGGAAAGTATAGAAAAAATAAATTATTTCTCTATTTACATAGCTAAGAGATTGAATAAAGTTGAAAACATGCTTAGGAATCAAGAGGTTAATTCTATTGATTTCAGAAAACTAAAAGATGAATACGGAATATTTCATGAATGGATAGTAGCAAAATATTCTTATATTCTCAAGGATAGAGGTATTCATATAGAAATAAAAAACGGAATTCTATTCGAATTTTCTCCTTAGAAAACGATGATAGAACTGTAGATATTGATGAACTATTAGGAGAAAAAATGTCTAAAACACTTGATATTGTTGGTTTTTCTGAAATACACAGAATAATTGTAAGTAAACATTGATTTGTGAATCTTCGAAGATAAAACAATATAAAATCTTATTAATTGCTTTGAATCGATGGAGTGGCTTATCTACATCTGTTAATGCAACGGATAATTTTATTGTTAAATCGTGCCTATTATAAAATTTTTATGTTCTGAAAGTAAGAGATTCACAATCAAAATATCATGTTGATCTTTTTTCAATTTGCTGGTTTACAGAAATCTGTACATCATTAATTCCTTCCATAACAAAATTATGTGACTTTTGTTACCGGATTACTGCTGATTTTTTAATAGCTTATAACATTTTTAGACGGTTAATAGATTTTGACCGTCTTTCTTAATATTGTCTTACCTATAATAGATGAGCTTATGAGAAGTGTTTAATAAATTAACTTTAGTTCAAAATGTCCAATTTGGACACTTTGAATGATTTCTTAGTTTTATATATTATACTTTTCTCAGGAGAAAGCTGTATGTACAGACGATTAAGGGATTTGAGGGAAGATCGTGATTTAACCCAAAAAGAATTAGCAAAATTACTTTCATTTACAACTTCAGCATATTCAAAGATAGAGCGCGGAGAACGAACTCTCACTGCAGAAGTCTTAATCGATCTCTCAAATTTTTATAATGTAAGTACAGATTATTTATTGGGTATTACAGATTATCCTAATAAAATTCACATTAAATAAAATTGTCCATATTTCATATCTCGTGAAATTAAGAAGAATTTAATTAGAACATTGACAATTGAATAGTCCAAAATGGTACTTTCCTCATTTGTGGAGCAGTTTTGAATGGCTCGCCATGATAAGAGCGACATTAAAACCATCAATAAAATAGAGCGATACTTTATATGCCATGATACAAATGATATACAATGATACTTCTGACCGTTCAGGCTGCCACCGTAAAAGAGCAGCAAGTGTAATTCTTATGATGACTTCATCAGTCATGCCATGGAGGTGAAAAAATCTAAGAAAGGAAGTAGTAAAATCATGGAAACAGTAAACTATAAAGATTTAGTTGCGATTGGTTTTCCAGAGCACACATCTAGAAATATTATTAGACAAGCAAAAAAGATTGCTGTAAAAAAGTTTGAAGAAGCTAGAAAAAATGATAAGAATGCGGTACAATTAGGATGTTCACCTTTCGATAATAAAAGGTTAGGCATTGCTCCTAAAAATATTGTAGAAAATTTAATTGGTATTTCTTTTTCAGATATAGAAGGTGAGAAAAATGGTTATATCAAAGACAAAGAAATATAAAGGTGTATACAAAGATTCAAAAGGAAAAATTTACTTTCAAATTGAATTAGGAGTTGATCCAATAACTGGGAAAAGAATTCAAAAGAAAGGAAGGAAAAATCAACAGGGACTACCGTTTAATTCTTTTAAGGAAGCTTATGAAGAGATACTTCGTTTAAAACATGAATTTGTGAACTCTACTATTAATAATAGTTTTCTAACTTTTAGAGAGTTCATGGAAGAGATTTATTTAAAATATTATCAACAAAAAGTTCAATTTGTAACTTATCAGACCGCTTTACCACATCATCAGTTATTTATTAAGCAATTTGGTAGTAAAAAATTATCAGATATTAGTACTATTGACTGTGAGAGATTTCGCTTAGCTATTATAGACAAGTATTCTAGTAACTATGCTAAAAATATGTGGTCTAGATTTAAAGCATGTCTGGGCTATGCAGAAAGATTGGGTTATATTGATAGAGTTCCTTTTAAAGGATTAGAAAATCCTAGAGGAAAGCACCCTGATACAAAATTTTGGACATTTGATGAATTTAAGAAGGTAATAAACTCTTTCGATATTAGTGAGTATGAGGGACTCCATAATTACATGACGATCTGGTTATATTTTATGACTGGCTTAAGAGTTAGTGAGGGTATTGCTCTTAAATGGGAAGACATTGATTTTGAACGTAAATGGATTCATGTTCATTCGACAATTGAGAAAGACAAAAACGGTGTATGGTATGCTAAACAACAAACAAAGACAGTAGCAGGGAATCGTAAAATTGATTTAGATGATTTTACGATTACAATACTTAAAAAGTGGCGAGAAGTTCAAATCAAGAATGATGATAAAGATTATGTAATATCACGTTTTGGTGCCCCCTTGTGTAAGTCTACAATTTCTAGGATAATAAAAAGGCATGCTAAGATTACTGGTGTACCAGAAATTACGGGGAAAGGATTAAGACATAGTCATGCATCTTATCTTATAAATGTGTTACATAAGGATACTTTATATGTTTCATATCGATTAGGACACGCTGATAAGTCAACCACGTTGAATACATATAGTCATTGGTATTATTCAGGTGATTCAACAATTTCAGAAGAGATTACAAGCAGTTTAGATAATCTTGGATTATCAATTTACCTACCAAATTCCTGCCAAAGTTGAAAATGGAGGAATTAACCCACTAATACTGGGAGAAAATAAGATTAGCAAATTGTTACTCTTAAATAATAAAGTAACTACATTAGTAGCTTAAAAAACTTATAAAACTGCTATTCTTAGGAATAGCAGTTTTTTCTTTTTAGAATGGTAAATCTACCTCTAAATTATAGTCTGATACGAAAGTTCTAGGATGCTTTTTTCTAACAGTTACTAGAATTTTGATAGAAATTCGATTTTCTTCTTGACTCTGACCTTAGGTAAGGGATTATACTAATAGTAGATAAGAAAGGAGATTATTATGCAAATCAATATGATTCGTTCAGATAAAGTTTACCAAGAGATGCTCGAGCTTCCTTTGGAAAAGAGAGAAGGTTGCTTTCGAGCTAAAATATTAGCACCTTTTGCAATCAAATACCAAACTCAACATATTCCTCTGAAAGCAAAGTATCCCGGAGGATTTGATGCTCTATTCCTACTTGGTTTTATGAATCAGCTACCCGGCACTCTGTCAGAAAAGGATAGACCGGCTATTGATGCTCTGAGCTCTGATCAACTCTGGCAAAATTGTCAAGGTACCATCAAGAGGAGTATCGGTCTTTTTGAGCAGGCTGGCTATGATTTAGAGGTTGAGGATTATCATTTTACTATTTTATTGGGCAATCCAGAAAAGCCTATGTTGCAGCTCAATAAGGGTTATAGCGGAGATGGTGGAATTCCAGGCTACCTCATACTTAGTCTGCTACCAAATGACTATACTTTACCACGTGTGCAGGCTGCGTTGGCTCACGAGTGCAATCACAATGTCCGCTTTCAATTTGTCAAATGGAACCAGCAGACGACACTAGCAGACTGGGTAGTCAGTGAAGGATTGGCAGAGTCTTTTGCTGCTGAGCTCTATGGCAAAGATCTCATTGGGCCTTGGGTCACTTCAACCAGTCCAGAGCAGTTAGAAGAGATTAAGCCCATCATCTCAAGTCAGCTTCAGCTAACGGGGATGGCGGAAATGGTTCCTTATCTTTATGGTGATGAAATAGCTGAGATTCAAGGTCAAATACCGGTTGGTATGCCTTATGCTGCGGGCTATGCTTATGGTTATCATCTGATACAAGCTTATCTGAAAAAGACTGGCAAGAGCATTATTGAGGCTACTGTGACATCAACGGAAGAGATTCTAGAGGCGACGAAAGACTTTTGGAAATGACACTTTTGCTTGCAAATCTGCCAGAGTTTGATATAATGTAGGTAATTTTTGGAGGTGACTATATGCACTATAAAAGAGTTGAATTAAAAGTTACAAATCAGGGTATCCATGAGCGCAAGATTTTTCAAGGTGTTAAGATTTTCAGTCGTAGTAAGTTGTCCAAAGATCAGAAAAGCATTCTAACACAGAAGCTTTACCTGACTCCGAAGCAGAATATCGTTTACTATCAGCGAACAGATGTCAACTATGACCAGAACTGGCATCATCATAAGGACTATTATGAATTAGCTTATGGTCAGATGGATAGAGAGACGGTTTTTAAGGTTTGCCAAGATTTTGACGAACTAAGCCCTTTTCTGGAAAATGAGCTGCTGGAGAAGCTAAAAGAAAAGCAGATAGCAGGCAAATTTTTTGAAAAATTAGATATATAAAAATCCGGCTGCTTTGATAAGCAGTCGGATTTCTTTGAGTTATAGTTTGATAATCTTTCATAAGGGAAAATAGATCTATTTTTATCATGAACAGCTAACTTAGTTAGAAATTGTGGAAACAGTATAGTTGAAATCTATGAAGAATAAGTGTATAATCAAGAAAAATGATTGAGTGCTCACTCAATTTTGTAGATGTGTAAAGGAGTTCATACAATGGTTGTTCAAGCAATACAATATAGTCGTTTCGGTGATGAAGAAGTGTTAGATTTAGTGAACATTAAATCTGATTCTTTGAAAGTGAATCAAGTTAGGGTAGAAGTTCATGCAGTTGGTTTAAATCCTATTGAATATAAGACTTTTGAAGGTGCAAAGCCACTCCGATTTCTATCTTTTATAACAAAACTAAGGAAGCCAAGTCGTTGGTTTGAGTCAAAATCATCTCTTTTTCCAAGAGGTGTTGGTCGGGATTTTGCTGGAGTTATCACAGAAGTTGGTGAAGGAGTAAGTAGGTTTGCAGTAGGGGATAAGGTTTTTGGAACAATGATCAGTGACCCTGGATTGGGAACCAAGAGGGGAGCTTTGGCAACAGAAATTTGTGTCAATGAATCAGAAATTGTGTTGAAGCCAGAGATGATTGATATGAACCATGCAGCTACTATGGGTGTAGCCTCTCTAACAGTGGGAGGTGCTTTTAGAAAGATTGAGCTAAACTCTAAAGATGTTGTAGTTATTTCAGCAGCGGCAGGAGGTATTGGAAGTATCGCAGTACAGTATGCGGTTGCTAAAGGTGCGACAGTTATTGGAATTGCTAGTAAGAAAAATTCAGATTATCTGAAGTCCTTAGGTGCCATACCAGTAGCTTACGAAGAGAACATCCAGAATGCTCTTCTATCAGCAAGTACAAAGCCAATTACAAAATTCTTGGATTGCTATGGAAGTGATTATGTTAAATTGGCTTTCAGTTTGGGGTTGAAGGGCACAGCTATTGGAACGCTAGTACCTTCACCATATGTTATGATAAAAGGAGCTCAGTTCACGGGTCCGAGACATTCCACATATGATGATTTTAACACTCTAGCGGAAATGGTCTCAGAAGGGAAGGTTCAGCTGAATATTGACCAGGTTTATGATTTTTCTCTAAAGTCAGTTAGAGAGGCATATCGTAGCCTGAAGTCGGGACACACTCGAGGTAAGAAAGTTGTAAAAGTAAGAGGGTAGGAGAGAGGTGCCAGCAATGGAAAGTTTAGAACAAAAGTATGCTCAGACATTAGAAAATAGCAACTTGAGTTTAAAACAACGTCAAGTATTGTTATCAAGTCTAAAGCTATTTTCAGAAATTGGTTTTGAAAATACAACAGCCAGCCTTATTGCTAAGGAGGCTGGAGTTTCAGAGGGGACAGTTTTTAGTTACTTTAAAACCAAGGAAGGAATATTAGAAGCTATTCTGTCAACTTTTCTCGAACAAGTTATTCCAGATGTAATTGCTGATTTTTCTGAGAAGAAATTTACAGTAAACCAAGAGTCTTTTCCGCTATTTTTGAGAAGCATTGTTCGAGATAGACTAGTTTTCATTCAGAAGAATCAAATGCAAGTTAAAATTCTCTTGAGTCGTTCTTTTATTGATAAAACTATTTCTGACCAGTTAGGGAATGTCATTGTTCACTCTATCATTAAGCCAATTAGTTCAGTTCTGAATCAGTTTAAAGAAAAAGGTGTTATCCGAGATTGGTCTAATGAAAGAATCGTTCGCTATATTTTGGCTTTGAGTCTTTCTTATGCTCTTCCAATGATGTTGAATGATAATGAGGACCTAGACATAGATGAAACAGTAAATGAAATAGTTGAATGCCTGTCTTTTGCCTTAGTAGAGGTAAAATAGATCTTGATTTTAAGCTTACTATTAGAAATAGTGGGCTTTTTTAAAACTAATACAAAAATCCCCAATCAGAGCGATTGAGGATTGAACAAATGAATTTTAAACAATACCTTTACTATTATAGCATTGGCTACATTAGTATACTGCCATCTATTCATCTGATGAGAGGGATTTTATCATCCAGATATTCATAGCAGGGTGGCCGGCGGCGTTAGAAAGTGGTTCTTGCAGTGATGTGAAACCATAGTGTTGATAGATTGCCACGGCCGTAGCCAGTACAGTAGAGGTTTCTAGATAAAGCTGTTCATAACCTGCTAGGCGGGCTTTCTGGAATATCCGCTTTATCAACCTGCTGGAATAACCTTTGCCACGGCTATTTTTAGTGACATACAGTTTTTGTAATTCAGCAATCTTATCGGACACAGGTGCAAAGCCACCACAGCCAACCAGCTGTCCTTCATCTTCCAGAACAAAGTAAGCTGCTCTCTCTTGCTGTTGATAATAGTCGGCCAAATGATCTAGATGAGAATCAAAGTAGACAGTTCCTGGTTTGTCAAGCCCGAATTCTTCTAGGCTGGCTCGAATGAGCTGCGCTACAGCTGAATTGTCTCTCACTTCCATTGGCCGTAAGTTCATCATTTGTCCTCCAATAGGATGTATCGACTAATTAAACAATACCTTGTGCAATCATAGCATTGGCTACGTTTTCGAAGGCAGCGATATTTGCTCCTGCAAGGTATTCAGTACCAAGACCGTAAGTTTCAGCAGTTGTTTTAGCTGTGTTGAAGATATTGGTCATGATGTCTTTGAGACGTCCATCAACTTCTTCACGGGTCCATGAGAGGCGAAGGCTGTTTTGGCTCATTTCAAGTGCTGATACAGCTACACCACCAGCGTTGGCAGCTTTGGCAGGTCCGTAAAGGATTCCGTTTTCTTTGTAGACTTTAATCGCATCAAGGTCGCTCGGCATGTTAGCACCTTCTGATACACAGATAACGCCTTGAGTAACCAAACGTTTAGCTGCGTCACCATTGATTTCGTTTTGAGTTGCACATGGAAGAGCGATGTCGTAGTTCCCAGCATAAGTCCAGACAGAACCTTCATGGTAAGTAGCAGTTACTTTCTCAGCTGCATACTCAGTCAAACGAGCACGACGGTTATTCTTCACATCTGCTAGAAGGTCGAAGTCTATACCATTTTCGTCGATGACATAACCATTTGAGTCAGATACAGAGATGACAGTAGCACCAAGTTCAGTTGCTTTTTGAAGAGCGTATTGGGCCACGTTACCAGAACCTGAAATAACCACTTTCTTACCAGCAAAACTGTTACCATTAGCTTTGAGCATTTCTTCAGTGTAGTAAACCAAACCATAACCAGTTGCTTCTGGACGAATCAAGCTACCACCGAATCCAAGAGGTTTACCAGTCAAGACACCCGCATCAAATTGGTTAAGACGTTTGTATTGTCCGTATAGGTAACCAATTTCACGTCCACCAACACCGATATCACCAGCAGGTACGTCAAGAGATGGTCCGATGTATTTTTGCAATTCTGTCATAAAGCTTTGGCAGAAGCGCATCACTTCAGCATCAGTCTTACCTTTAGGATCGAAGTCTGATCCCCCTTTACCTCCACCGATTGGAAGTCCAGTCAAGACGTTTTTAAAGATTTGTTCGAAACCGAGGAATTTCAAGATCCCTTGGTTTACAGTTGGGTGGAAACGAAGTCCGCCTTTATATGGTCCAACAGCTGAGTTGAATTGAACACGGTAACCACGGTTGACTTGGACTTTTCCATCACGGTCAACCCAAGGAACTCGGAAAGAAATTACGCGCTCAGGCTCAGTGATACGTGCCAAGATGTTTTCTTCGATATACTCAGGATGTTTTTCAAATACAGGTTCCAAAGTGCTGAAGAATTCTTCAACCGCCTGGAGAAATTCAGCCTCATGCCCGTTACGAGCTTTCACAGTTGCAAACACGCTTTGGATATAGTCTTTAGCAGATGTCATATCGTTCTCCTTTTGTTGTTATATTTTATTACATGAGCCATTATAGCAGAATTTTTTTTGAGTGTAAAGAAAAAAACAGAAATTTTCTAAAAATTCTTTCAATTTACAAAACCGAACGTTTTATATAGAAATTAGTTTCTCAAAGAGAAAATCTTAAAGTATGGTATAATATTAGAAATAAAAGGAATCTGGAGGATCAGAATCATGGTATCAACGAAAACACAAATAGCTGGCTTTGAGTTTGACAATTGCTTGATGAATGCAGCGGGTGTTGCTTGTATGACGATAGAAGAGCTTGAAGGGGTCAAAAACTCAGCAGCGGGTACTTTTGTCACGAAGACAGCGACCTTGGACTTTCGTCAGGGCAATCCTGAGCCACGTTATCAGGATGTTCCACTTGGTTCTATCAACTCTATGGGCTTGCCAAATAACGGCTTAGACTACTATCTGGACTATCTTTTGGACTTGCAGGAAAAAGAGCCAAACCGTACTTTCTTCCTATCTTTAGTTGGCATGTCTCCAGAAGAAACACATACCATCTTGAAAAAAGTTCAAGAGAGTGAATTCAAAGGACTTACAGAGCTTAATCTCTCTTGTCCAAATGTTCCAGGAAAGCCTCAGATTGCTTATGATTTTGAGACAACAGACCGTATCTTGGCAGAAGTCTTTGCCTACTTTACCAAACCTCTTGGAATTAAATTACCACCATATTTTGACATTGTTCACTTTGACCAAGCGGCTGCTATTTTCAACAAATATCCGCTCAAGTTTGTTAACTGTGTTAACTCTATCGGGAACGGCCTTTATATAGAAGACGAGTCTGTCGTGATTCGTCCTAAAAATGGTTTTGGTGGCATTGGTGGAGAGTATATCAAACCGACTGCTCTAGCCAATGTGCACGCCTTTTACCAACGTTTAAATCCCCAAATCCAAATCATCGGAACGGGTGGCGTTCTTACGGGTCGTGATGCCTTTGAACATATCCTCTGCGGTGCTAGTATGGTGCAAGTAGGGACCACTCTTCACAAAGAAGGTATCAGTGCTTTTGAACGCATTACCAATGAACTGAAAGCTATTATGGCGGAAAAAGGGTACGAGAACCTAGAAGATTTCCGTGGGAAATTGCGCTATATTGATTAAGTTTAATAAAAAATCAGAAGAAAGGAGAGAAGATGCTAGCCATAGAAGAGAGTCAAAAGGTATCTCTATCAAATTTATCTAGCTTGAATCTATTTACAGGGACAGATCAGGGCCAGTTTGAAGTTATGAAGAGTCAAGTGTTGAAGCAGATTGGTTATGATCCAGCTGATCTCAATTTTGCTTACTTTGATATGAAAGAAGTAGCCTATAAAGACTTAGAGTTAGAGTTGGTCAGTCTCCCTTTCTTTTCGGATGAAAAAATCGTGATATTAGACCATTTTGTCGATATCACAACTGCCAAGAAACGTTTTTTAACAGATGATGAGCTCAAGTCATTTGAGGCATACCTTGACAACCCTTCACCAACAACCAAGTTATTGATATTTGCAGAAGGAAAGTTGGATAGCAAAAGACGGTTGGTCAAATTGCTCAAACGAGATGCGACTGTCTTTGATGCTATTGAACCCAAGGAACAAGAACTCCGCCAGTATTTCCAAAAATGGAGTCAGACACAAGGTCTTCAGTTTGTGGGGCAATCCTTTGAAAATCTACTCATCAAGTCTGGTTTTCAATTTAGTGAAATCCAGAAAAACCTCCTTTTTTTACAGTCTTATAAATCCGACGGCATGATAGAGGAGAAGGATATTGTCGAGGCTATTCCAAAGACTCTGCAGGACAATATTTTTGATTTGACTCAGCTTATCTTGGGCAAAAAGATCGATCAGGCCCGTGACTTGGTCAGAGATTTGACCTTGCAAGGGGAGGATGAGATCAAGCTCATAGCTGTCATGTTAGGACAGTTTCGTACCTTTACCCAAGTGAAGATTTTATCAGAGACTGGTCAGACGGAATCGCAGATTGCAAGTAGTCTGGGAACTTACTTGGGGCGCAATCCTAATCCTTATCAAATCAAGTTTGCACTGAGAGATTCGAGAGGGATTTCCTTAGATTTTCTCAAGCGAGCGATTTCTTATTTGATTGAAACAGACTACCAGATTAAGACAGGTGTGTATGAAAAAGGATACTTGTTTGAAAAGGCACTTTTGCAGATCGCGGCAGAGGCAAATTGAGCAAAAAACTTGAAAAAAGAGGATGATTGCGTTATCATTTTCTTATAGAAAGAAAAAGAGGTATTACAGATGGCTATTATCTTACCAGACCTTCCATACGCATATGACGCTTTGGAACCATACATCGATGCAGAAACAATGCACTTGCACCATGACAAACACCACCAAACTTATGTAAACAATGCAAATGCAGCTCTTGAAAAACACCCTGAAATTGGTGAAGACCTTGAAGCTTTGCTTGCTGATGTAGAATCTATCCCAGCTGATATCCGTCAAGCGCTTATCAACAATGGTGGTGGACACTTGAACCACGCTCTTTTCTGGGAATTGATGACTCCGGAAAAAACAGCTCCTTCAGCAGAACTTGCAGCAGCAATCGATGCAACATTTGGTTCATTTGAAGAGTTCCAAGCAGCCTTTACAGCAGCAGCTACAACTCGCTTCGGTTCTGGATGGGCATGGTTGGTTGTCAACAAAGAAGGAAAACTTGAAGTAACTTCAACAGCAAACCAAGACACACCAATCTCAGAAGGTAAAAAACCAATCTTGGGCTTGGACGTTTGGGAACATGCTTACTACGTGAAATACCGCAACGTGCGTCCTGACTACATCAAAGCTTTCTTCTCAGTCATTAACTGGAACAAAGTAGACGAGCTTTACGCAGCAGCTAAATAAAAAATATGGAGGGAAGAGTCAATCTTCTCTTTTTAAGGTTATAAAGCAGAAGTCTGACAAAATCGTCAGACTTTTTTCATTTTTATGAGAAACGTGCTAACTGCTAGAAATTATGGTAAAATAGAGTGTTAAGTAATCGTGGAAAAGGAAGACTATGCGTAAAGAAATTGCACCTGAATTATACAACTATAACAAGTTTCCTGGCCCAGAATTTCATGTAAATGGGGATAAGGTTGAGACTGAAGGGATTGCATTTACCTTGGTTGAAAATATCAAGGATGCTTTCGATGTGACAGTCTTTAATCAACGCTTTTCTGAGGTGTTGACCAAGTTTGATTATGTCGTGGGTGACTGGAGCAATGAACAGCTCCGCCTACGTGGTTTTTACAAAGACGATCGAACAGAGGAAAAAATTGAAAAGATCAGTCGCTTACAGGACTATCTTTTGGAGTACTGTAGTTATGGTTGTGCCTATTTTGTCTTAGAAAATCAAGCACCGAAACGGGCTTCATTTGACAAAAAAATGCGTAAAAAAGAGAAGGAAAACCTTCCTAGAAGAGGCAAGAAACCTTCGCAAAATAAGAGAAAACCAAATGCCGATAAGCGAAATAGACGTCGTCATAAGGACCAAAAGTCTCAGAAAGAGGACAAGGGACAGCGCCATTTTGTCATTCGTCAGAAATAGATAGAAAATAAGGAGAAGAGATGAAACCTTCTATTTATAGTTTAACACGTCAAACCATGCAAGAATGGGTATTAGAACAAGGGGAAAAGAAATTCCGTGCAGATCAAATCTGGGAATGGCTCTACCGTAAACGTGTCCAGTCATTTGAAGAAATGACCAACCTTTCCAAGGATTTAATTGCCAAGCTCAATGACCAGTTTGTGGTCAATCCTTTGAAACAAAGGATTGTACAAGAGTCAGCTGACGGTACGGTTAAGTATCTTTTCGAGTTGCCAGATGGCATGTTGATTGAGACAGTACTCATGCGTCAACACTACGGTTTGTCAGTCTGTGTGACCACTCAGGTTGGCTGTAATATCGGTTGTACCTTCTGTGCATCAGGCTTGATCAAGAAACAACGTGACCTCAATAACGGGGAAATCGTAGCGCAGATCATGTTGGTTCAGAAATACTTTGATGAACGTGGTCAGGACGAACGTGTCAGCCATATCGTTGTTATGGGAATTGGTGAACCATTTGATAATTACAACAATGTTTTGAATTTTGTCCGTACCATCAATGATGACAAGGGGATGGCTATCGGTGCTCGTCACATCACGGTTTCAACCTCAGGTTTGGCCCATAAAATTCGTGACTTTGCTAATGAAGGCGTACAGGTCAATCTGGCTGTGTCTCTTCACGCACCAAACAATGAATTGCGTTCAAGCATCATGAAGATTAACCGTGCCTTTCCGATTGAAAAGCTTTTCGCAGCTATTGAGTACTATATCGAAACAACCAATCGCCGTGTGACCTTTGAATATATCATGCTCAATGAAGTCAACGATGGTGTAGAACAAGCCTTGGAATTGGCGGAATTGCTCAAAAACATCAAGAAATTGTCATATGTCAACTTGATTCCCTATAACCCAGTTAGTGAACATGACCAATATAGCCGTAGTCCTAAAGAGCGCGTGATGGCCTTCTACGATACCCTCAAGAAAAAAGGGGTCAACTGTGTTGTCCGTCAAGAGCATGGTACAGATATTGATGCAGCTTGTGGACAATTACGCTCCAATACAATGAAACGTGATCGCCAGAAGGCAGTCGCAGCGGTAAATCCATAAAATGACTAGAAAAAGAGAATTAATCTTGAAATTGGGAGTGGCTATTTACAGTCTTTGCATTGTCTGTTTTTGCTTCACTCCCCAGCCTCAACTTCCTACAGGAGTGGAAACTCCAGGTATTCAAACTTTTGGACGCCTGGTTTTTCTTTTAACTCCCTTAAACTCCCTTTGGAATCTGGGTGAAGTGACTAGTTTGGGACAAGTCCTTTGGATCTTTTTGCAGAATATTTTAAATGTCTTCTTGCTCTTCCCTCTGGTCTTTCAACTGATCTATCTCTGTCCAAACTTGCGGCCAACCAAAAAAATCCTCCTTCTCAGTTTTCTACTGAGCCTGGGAATTGAGTGTACGCAACTGGTCTTAGACTTTTTCTTTGATTTTAATCGCGTCTTTGAGATTGATGATTTGTGGACCAATACCTTGGGAGGCTATCTGGCTTGGGTCCTCTATAAAGGACTGCATAAAAACAAGATAAGGAATTAGAATGAGTATTTTAGAAGTTAAAAATTTGAGTCACGGTTTTGGTGACCGTGCAATTTTTGAAGATGTGTCCTTCCGTCTCCTCAAGGGAGAGCATATCGGTCTAGTTGGTGCTAACGGTGAAGGGAAATCAACCTTTATGAGCATTGTGACTGGTAAGATGCTGCCAGATGAAGGGAAGGTGGAGTGGTCAAAATATGTGACTGCTGGCTATCTGGATCAGCACGCTGTGCTAAAGGAAGGTCAAACCGTGCGTGATGTCTTGCGTACAGCCTTTGATGAGCTATTTAAAGCAGAAGCTCGTATCAATGACCTCTATATGGAAATGGCAGAGGACGGAGCGGATATTGATGCGCTGATGGAAGAAGTTGGCGAACTACAAGACCGTTTGGAGAGTCGTGATTTCTATACCTTGGATGCTAAGATTGATGAAGTAGCGCGTGCTATCGGTGTCATGGACTATGGCATGGATACAGATGTAACAGCCTTATCAGGTGGACAAAGAACCAAGGTGCTTTTGGCTAAACTCCTCCTCGAAAAGCCAGATATTTTGCTGCTTGACGAGCCAACCAACTACTTGGATGCTGAACACATTGACTGGCTCAAGCGTTATCTCCAAAACTATGAGAACGCTTTTGTCCTTATTTCGCATGATATTCCTTTCCTCAACGACGTAATCAATATCGTCTACCATGTGGAAAATCAACAGTTGACGCGTTACTCTGGCGACTACTACCAGTTCCAAGAAGTCTATGCCATGAAGAAATCTCAGTTGGAAGCGGCCTATGAACGTCAACAGAAAGAGATTGCAGACCTCAAGGACTTTGTAGCTCGAAACAAGGCGCGTGTTGCAACGCGTAATATGGCCATGTCCCGTCAAAAGAAATTGGATAAGATGGATATTATCGAACTGCAAAGTGAGAAGCCAAAACCATCCTTTGATTTCAAACCAGCTCGTACGCCAGGGCGCTTTATCTTCCAAGCCAAGGACTTGCAGATTGGTTATGACCGTCCCCTTACCAAACCATTAAACCTCACCTTTGAACGCAATCAAAAGATTGCCATTATTGGAGCCAATGGTATTGGGAAAACAACTCTCTTGAAGTCTCTCTTGGGCATTATTCCGCCAATCGCTGGGGAAGTTGAACGTGGCGACTACCTAGAACTTGGCTACTTTAAGCAAGAAGTAGAAGGTGGCAATCGTCAAACCCCTCTTGAAGCTGTCTGGAATGCCTTTCCTGCACTCAATCAGGCAGAAGTTCGTGCAGCCCTTGCTCGTTGTGGTTTGACAACAAAGCATATCGAAAGCCAAATTCAGGTCTTATCAGGTGGTGAACAAGCCAAGGTGCGTTTCTGTCTCTTGATGAATCGTGAAAACAACGTCTTAGTGCTGGACGAGCCAACCAACCATTTGGATGTGGATGCCAAGGATGAACTCAAACGCGCTCTCAAAGAATACAAGGGATCTATCCTTATGGTTTGCCACGAACCAGACTTCTATGAAGGCTGGATGGACCAAATCTGGGATTTTAATGAGCTAACATAAATAGTTATAAAAAAGCCAAGTCGATGAGACATGGCTTTTTGACTAATTTAGTTGCTTAAGACTATCTTTTTCCAAGTAACTCTTACCATTTTCAACAACCATAGTGATGGTGACGTCGGTATATTTACCGTCAGATAAAGTGCTAAAAGTGAATTTATAGATACCATCTGATAGAGTTCCGACTGGAAGTGATGTTAATTTATCTTTTAAGTAGTCTACACGATTATCATTTTTATAATTTTGTCTATCCTCGATTATACTGAAATTTAAGTACTTGAAAGAAATAATTAGAGATTTATTGTTGATATGTTTGTTAATATCGATATTGTAAAATCCTGCAATATCTGTATCTCCATTTTCTCTATTTTTTACAGCCTCTTTAATAAGAATACTATCAAATTTTCTTTTGTCAGCTGGTGTAATCTCGACAGAATTATTCTCTAGTAATTTGAAACCAACTGCCTCATTAAGTTTAGTCACTATATCATCTTTTAGTTTTAGATCTCTTATTCTTTCTTCGTAGACCTTTAAGACAAATTCAAATTGTTCAAGTGTAACTTTATCAAATAACTCCCTTTCCGCATCGTTTTCAAGATAGGAACGAATTTCTTCCTTGGCCTTTTCATCTAATGTTGTCACGTGTGTTCCATTATGAACATCAGAAACATAAATATAATCGATAAAATTTTCTCCGTTCGATAAAGTCTCTTTATAAAATAAAGTAGTAAGAGTTCCGTTATAAGGCTCATTTAAATGTTCTTTCTTATATACTTCGACTTTTCCTTTTAAGCCAAAGTCTTTAAAGTCTTGTACATATTGAACAGTCGAGCCCCATAACGAAACTTTGCTATTGTTGACTAACAATAAATTACATAACAAAAAGACTATAGTTCCAAAAACAAAACTTGATTTGTTAGAAGACTTGTTATCTTGATTGAGCTTCGTTTTTTGAAAGTTTCCAATAAAGAAGATAATAGAGTATAGGAGACTAACGGTAAACAACATTAGGTAATTATAAATATAATTGATTGACCACAAACTTAGATATACTATATTTGATAATTGTAAGCAGACTCCTATAGTCGCTAGAATTACTTGTATATTACTAGTCTTTTGGACTAGCTGATTATCTTTAAAGCTTGATTTTAATTTCAGAGGATCTCTGAAGGCAAAAAAATTACCTAAAAGGATTAAAGCTATTGCTAAAAAGAATACAGGCGGTAGAATGACAATAGCATAACCTGATGAATAGAAGGGAGCAAAAAAAACGAGATTATAGAGTAAATATCCTAATAAGACCAAGCAAAGTCGTATCAAGCTTATTTTATATGGTTTCATAGGAGAACCTCCTTATTACTGTTAACTGTATTATATCATAACTGGAGAAGAAAATAGAGCGCTTATATGGAAAGATCAATTAAAAAAGATAGGCCCTATGACCTATCTTTTTTAATAGTTTAGATAGCTTTCAACTTCAGATTTCTCAATTTCTTTACCGTAGTGGCAAATCGGACAAGAAACGAAGTAACTTTTACCATAAGGAAAAAGTGGAATCCAGTAGAGGGTGAACTTGCGCCCAGTTTCTACGATCTCCCAAGTGTCAACATTGTTACAGTGACCACATTCGATCGCTGTTTGCGTATGTCCCAAATCTTTCTGATAACCTTTAGAACCCCAAAATAAAATCATCTCATCGTCTCCTTATCTGTTGATGGCTTATTTTTTACTGAAGTCGTAGTCTTTCACCACTTCGATACTATCAATGGTGATAGCAGACGTTGGTTTGTCTTTCTCATCTTTTTCAGCCTTGGCAATCTTGTCAACAATATCCATGCCATCGATGACTTGACCAAAGACAGGGTGTTTGCCGTCTAGACTTGGATTTCCACCTTCTTTATAGGCTTCGATGATTTTCTTTGGATACTTGCTTGTAGGGAGTTTAGCTGAAATATCTGTTGAATTTTGGTTGATGAAGAATTGGCTACCGTTGGTGTTTGGTTGACCAGTGTTAGCCATAGCAAGTGCTCCTCGGATATTGTATAGGTAAGGAGAGATTTCATTTTTAAAACCAGTTCCCTTGTCCTTTGTTTTATCCTTATCATGCCAGATAGATTGGCCACCTGTACCATCTCCCTTAGGATCTCCAGTTTGGACCATAAATCCATCAATGACACGGTGGAAGGTGATGCCGTTATAGTATCCTTCCTTAGCGTGAGTAAGGAAGTTTTCAACCGCAAGTGGTGCTAGTTTTGGAAAGAGTTTGATGCGGATATCGCCTTGATTTGTATGTAAAATGACCTCGGCTTCATCTTCAGCAACTTCCTTAGAAAGTTGAGGGAAGTTGGCATTGTCATTGGTCAATGCGTCATTCAAATCTTTGGCAGCCTGAGCAGCTGCTTTTGAACTTTCTTCAGCAGAGATACTAGAGTCGACATATTCATCACCACGGAGACCACGTTGGATACTAGTACATCCAGCAAGGGCTACCGTTGATAGTAAAAGAAGGGTTGCTAGTTTTTTCATTGTTAACCTCTCAAAAATTCATTTCTACCATTGTACCTTAAAAGGAGTTTGATTTCAAATGTAAAAGATTTTACTAAAAATTTCTAGTAGTAAAAAAATTAAAACTCTGTCAAGTTTTTTTCTTGACACCTGTCAGAAATCTGCTATAATAGAACATGTGCTAAATAGCTCAGCTATTTCACCGAAATAAAAAAATAAGAAAAGAGACATTAAAAAATGGCAGTAAAAATCCGTTTGACTCGTATGGGTTCTAAGAAAAAACCTTTCTACCGTATCAACGTAGCAGACTCACGTTCACCACGTGACGGACGTTTCATCGAAACAGTTGGTACTTACAACCCACTTGTTGCTGAAAACCAAGTAACTTTGAAAGAAGACCGCGTTCTTGCATGGTTGGCTGATGGAGCTCAACCTTCAGATACAGTTCGCAACATCCTTTCAAAAGAAGGCGTATTGAAAAAATTCCACGATTCTAAATTCTCAAAATAAGTTTAAAGTAGGTTGACAGATGGATACGATTGAAAATCTCATTATTGCGATTGTGAAACCTTTGATTTCACAACCTGATGCCTTAACTATCAAGATTGAAGACACACCAGAGTTTTTGGAGTATCACTTGGATCTTGACCAAAGCGATGTCGGTCGTGTTATCGGTCGTAAGGGTCGCACTATCTCAGCGATAAGAACGATTGTCTACTCTGTCCCAACTGAAGACAAAAAAGTAAGAATCGTTATCGATGAAAAATAAAGAAAGCGGGACAGATGTCTCGCTTTTTTGTGGAGGAGAAGATGAAGAATCTAACGTTTAGACAATTACAAGCTTACTTGCACGAACATTACCAGCAATCTCGAACCGAGGAAGGCCTCTTTATCAAGTTAGTGGAGGAAGTTGGAGAAGTAGCTGAGGTCTTGAATGGGCGCTCTGGTCGAAAAGAGGGCGTCCAGGACTCAAATGAGGAACTAGCCAAAGAACTGGCTGATATTATTCACTACACGGTCGCTATTGCTGCTATCAACGACATTGACCTAACCAAAACCATTTTTGACAAAGATAAAAAAGCAGCCATTAAGTATCAGCACAAACAAGATTTGGAAGGATTTTTGGATAACTTCCAAGAGAACTAGGAGTAATCTCTTTTCACTAATATGAAAGGTTTCTCCTAGCTTACGCTAGCTAGTAAGAAAGAATAGAGAAAGCAATGAAACCAGAGGATTATGCATGGAATGAGTTTGAACGAACTGCCTATAAGACTAAAATGAATCACCTACCCAGTCCTTACAAAGTTGCCATTTGGGATGACTCTGAGAAAAGATTGGAGCTAGAACAAATACTGGATAGACTTCCTCAGAAAGAACTAGCTCGATGGGCATTAGAGAACTCGCAAGATTTCTTATCTTTAATTGATATCGGTGATGAAGGTGAGAAAAATAAAATAATTCGGCAAACTTATGAGGCTTTTGATGCACGATTGAGAAATGAGTTCTCACCTCATGAGTTGAGAAAAGCAGGTTTCGCAGCAAATCTCCTCTCCAAAAATGCCCAAAATCAAATCGCTAAGTACGCTGCCAGAGTCTTTGTACAAGCTATTTCAACAGCCCATATGAGAGGACACGCCATCGTTTCCGCGGATTATGCTATCAAAGTAAGGAATCTCCAAGAGGCAGACAAGCTAGAACTTGTAAGAAAAGAACGAGAAAAGCAGATCAGACTGGCTGAATCCTTTTTAGCTAATGTAATAGATAAACGGTGAAAGAAGGAATAAAATACCAATCCTAGAAATAGCATCTAGGATTTTACTATGCTAAAATGGATAGACAGTTTTAAGGAATTCTAGTCAATTAATCTTGAGAATAGCTATTTTTAAAGGGAGTAACATTCTATGAACGAGAAAACAAAAGCTTACCTAGCAGCCTTATCCTTTTCAGCCATCATTGGTTTTTCTTTTTTATTTACTAAGATAGCTTTGGGCTATGCCAGTCCTCTTACAAACTTGGCACATCGCTATACAATCGCAGCTTTGGTATTGGTCGTCCTTCATCAAACCAAACTTATCAAAGTGAGTTTAAGTAGAAAAGATATTCTTTCTATTCTTCCTATGAGTCTTTTCTATCCACTTCTCTTTTTTATTTTTCAATCTTTTGCCTTACAGTATATATCGTCTTCTGAAGCGGGAATTTTACAAGCTCTTGTCCCAATTTTTACACTCCTTTTAGCATCGGTCTTTCTCAAGGAAAAGACAAGTTTGCTGCAAAAGTTCTTTTTAATTTTATCCGTAGCAGGAGTAGTTTTCATCTTCCTTAGCAAAGGAGCGAACTTTAGCACGGAAACTGCTAGCTTGGGCTTTCTCTTGATGTTGGGATCTGTTCTTGCCAATGCGATAAACAATATTCTCAGCAAGGCTAAAGGAGGTCGCTATCGGGCCATGGATATGACAGTTGTTGTGATATTTGTTGGCTTCGTCACCTTTAATACGTTGAGTCTGACCTCGCACTATCTAGAGGGGAACGTATTAGCTTACTTTGCGCCGTTTGGACAGCTGCCCTATCTGCTTTCCATCTTCTATTTGGGAATACTAGCCTCTATCGTGACTGGTAGTCTCTCTATCTATGCTATCGTTCGACTTGGAGCATCAACCGTCAGTGTCTTTGGCAATCTTGGAACAGTTTTGACTATTCTAGCTGGGGCTCTTATACTCCACGAACCAATTTATAGTTACCATGTGATAGGAGCAACTTTGATTATTGCTGGAATCTTAGGCATGAATCTGATGAGAAAAAAGTAAAGATTGCTTAGCAGTCTTTTTCTTTACCTAAATGATGCAGAAAATTCAAAATTTTTAATGAAATCAAGTTTAGAAAACCATGATTTTAATATAGCATGATAAAATAGATACAAAGAATGATATCAGGATAAAGAGGAGCGAATGTAGTAATGAAGCCAAATGATATTGCTGAAGCTATTGCTTTTTATAACAGCGAACCCAAGATGTTGGAACGTCACATTATACCAGTATTAGATTGTGATTTGGTTGTTTATCATCGTCCTGGGAATGCAAATAAAGGCCACATTATTTTCTATCATGGAGCTTGTGGCCGTAGTCAGATGTGGGCCCACCAGTATGATGCCTTTGAGGGATTTGACCTCTATTTTGTCAATGTTAGAGGGCAGGGTGAATCACCTATGAAAGTTGGTCTACCTGACTTGGAAGGTGCTGTTCAAGATGTAGATGCCATTTTGTCCTATTTCCAGTTGGATAAGGTGATATTGGTTGGTCATTCTTGGGGAGGAAATCCACTTCAAGAGTATACCTATCGCCATCCAGAAAGAGTCCTAGCCTTGGTCATGGTAGATAGTTGGGGACAGCATCGATACCTATCAGAGAAAGAAAGAGGTCGAATCAAATATAGTTCTCTTATGTACAAGACGATTCCTTGGAAGGTGATTGCTGATAAGAACTCAAAAATGTGTACTGATAACCCTATCACAAGAGAATTGGTCAAGACGGCCATTATAGAAACTGGGCGAGATGTTTTCTTGAATCTTGAAATCACAGGTTTCTTGGCAGTCCATGAGATAGAAGGATATAAAGGAAATCCTCCCATGCTATTAGTAAGAGGCGAAAATGATTTCCCCAAACACCTAAAAATAATCTATGATGGGATCATTGGTTTAAATCCCAATGCATGTCAAGTAACGATTTCAGATAGCAAACACCAACCGATGAATGACCACCCTAAAGAGTTTAATCAGATAGTTAGTGATTTTTTTGAAGAAGTAGTAGCCTTGTAAGATAGAACCTATCCAACTTGTGAAAATCCCTGGAACGTGATAAAATAAAGGATAGAAATAGATACAGGAGACAAGATGAACTACTTTAATGTTGGAAAAATCGTCAATACGCAGGGTCTACAGGGTGAGATGCGAGTCTTGTCTGTGACGGATTTTGCTGAAGAACGGTTTAAAAAAGGGGCAGAGCTGGCTTTATTTGATGAAAAAGATCAGTTTGTTCAAACAGTGACCATTGCAAGTCACCGCAAGCATAAGAACTTTGACATTATCAAATTCAAAGACATGTATCATATCAATGCGATTGAAAAGTACAAGGGTTATAGTCTCAAGGTCGCTGAGGAAGATTTGAACGATTTAGATGATGGTGAATTCTACTATCACGAGATTATCGGTTTGGATGTTTACGAGGGAGATAACTTGGTTGGAACCATCAAGGAAATTCTGCAACCAGGAGCCAATGATGTCTGGGTGGTAAAGCGAAAAGGTAAGCGAGATTTGCTTTTACCTTATATTCCGCCAGTAGTTCTCAATGTTGATATTCCAAACAAACGGGTTGATGTGGACATCTTAGAAGGGTTAGATGATGAAGATTGATATTTTAACCCTCTTTCCTGAGATGTTTTCTCCGCTGGAACACTCGATTGTTGGGAAGGCTCGAGAAAAAGGGCTCTTGGATATCCAGTATCATAATTTCAGAGAATATGCTGAAAAGGCCCGTCATGTTGACGATGAACCATACGGAGGCGGTCAGGGGATGTTGCTCCGAGCCCAACCCATTTTCGATGCCTTTGATGCTATTGAAAAGAAAAATCCCCGTGTCATTCTTCTTGATCCTGCTGGAAAACAGTTCGATCAAGCTTACGCTGAGGATTTGGCTCAGGAAGAGGAACTAATCTTTATCTGTGGTCACTATGAAGGGTATGACGAGCGTATCAAGACCTTGGTAACCGATGAAATTTCCCTAGGAGACTATGTTTTGACTGGAGGAGAATTGGCGGCCATGACCATGATTGATGCGACCGTGCGCTTGATACCAGAAGTGATTGGTAAGGAGTCTAGTCACCAGGATGATAGCTTCTCTTCGGGACTTCTCGAATATCCTCAGTATACTCGCCCTTATGACTATAGAGGCATGGTCGTGCCAGATGTGCTCATGAGTGGGCACCATGAAAAGATTCGCCAGTGGCGGCTCTATGAGAGTCTAAAGAAAACCTACGAGCGCAGACCTGACCTGCTAGAAAACTATCAACTGACAGCCGAAGAAGAAAAGATGCTGGCTGAAATCAAAGAAAACAAAGAATTAAGGAGAACCTTATGCAAGTAATCAAACGTAATGGAGAAATTGCTGAATTTGATCCAGATAAAATTTACCAAGCTGTCCTAAAAGCAGCTCAAACAGTTTATGTTTTGACCGATGACCTGCGTCAAAACCTAGCGCAAGTTACTAAAAAAGTCGTTTTGGACTTGGAAGAAGCAAAAGTAGAACGTGCCACTATCAGCATGATCCAATCAATGGTTGAGCACCGCTTACTTGGAGCTGGTTACATCACAATTGCAGAACACTATATCTCTTATCGCTTGCAACGCGATTTGGAGAGAAGTGGCTATGGTGACCATATCGCCGTTCATCTTCATTTTGAACAAATTCGTTAAGAAAAAGAGTGGGATGCAAGGAACATCTCACTCTTTCTTAAATAGATTTTTCTGAGCTTTTTGTACAGTTGAGGGAACGAAACGAAGTCGCTTAATGTCACTGATACGAATGATTCGAGTTACGTTTTTTGAAAAATTTTTGATGATAATTTGTTGGCGATTAGCATCGTGTTTAACAATATCACCCGTAAAACTTGTCTCAGCAAGTATGACATGAACAGCCGTCTTTTTATGGATGGCTTGTTCAATCATAGCAGTGAGGGAGTTATCCTCGATTTGAGGATGATCATCATTCCCATTGAGAAAACCATGTAGTTTATCTAGAACTAGTTTGAATGTCTGTCTCATAGAATCCTCCCTTCTTATATATCCACATTATATAAAATTTTTCTAAAAACCACAAGATTTTTACGAATAGACTATAGAAAGCATACTACTTAAAGGAGTTAAAATGGCAGAATTTACATTTGAGATCGAAGAACACTTGCTCACCTTGTCTGAAAATGACAAAGGATGGACCAAAGAACTAAATCGCGTTAGCTTTAATGGAGCACCAGCAAAGTTTGATATTCGTTCTTGGAGTCCTGACCATACTAAAATGGGCAAAGGAATCACGCTTTCCAATGAAGAATTTCAGGTAATGGTCGATGCCTTTAAAGGGCAACAATAAAAAGAATCTTGAGTGCAACTCAAGATTCTTTTTTTAGGATACAATATAGTCACAGAGAGAAGTCTTAGCCAATTGAATGAAAGTGTCTCTATACTCTTCAGGTGGTATTGGATTATCTTTACGAATCCAGACTTCAATGAAAGAGATGGCCATGGTCGTAATGATATAAGCGATGTCCTCTTTATTAAAATTATATTTCAGTTGGTAATTGACATTCTTTAGTACCCACTCTGAGTATGTTCCACGCAGAAATTCCTTCCAACATGGGTCGACTTGTGTGGTATACAAGGTGTTAACGATTTCCCTTTTTTCGTATATGAGCGGAAGTATATGGTCTGCTAAAAAGCTGATAGGATCTCCATCATTGCTAGGGCAGTACTTATTAAAGACGTTAAGAATGTGCTGATTGGTCTCTTCGTGAATATATTCAATAATATCTTCAAAGTTGTTAAAATGCTTTTGATAAATCGCTTGTCGTGAAATACCAGCTTCAGCAGCAATTTCAGTCATTGTAAAGGAGCTACGTTGAGGATTTTTCTTAGCTAGTGTGATGAGAGCTCCAATGATTAGCTCACGAGTATTCTTTGCCATAGAATTACCTTTCTTCTTATAATTATTTACAGTTATTTTTGAATGAAGAAAAATCAGAATGTTCAAGTTAATATAAACAATCAATGAACATTAAATTTTCTGAATCTTTTAGGTAGCTCTATTGTATCACAAATAATTTATAAAATATAGCTCTCTCAGTGAAAATGCGTTTTCTGAAAAGTATACTATAGCTAACCTTCCGAAATCAATGGAAGCTTATTTGGTTTGAATCAATTAGAATACATTTCTACTTTGCATATCGTGAATAGATATAATTTGAAGAATAAAGTGATTCATATTCATACCTGTAAAAGAATAGTCGAATATCTATATAGTGTTCAGTTGTTTTAAAGAAAAGAAATACCCCAGAACAATTGTTCTGGAGTATTGTTTTATCTTGAAAAGTATGGAAGGCTTTTCAATCTTTCGAGTAGGGGACGACTAATGAAACTAATGGCAATAATCTTACCAAGATCAGGAAGGATAAAGGGAAGGACGCCAACAGCGAGTGCTTCTTCAAGTGGCATACCAGCTAGGAAGTGGAGGCTGAGAATACCTCCTACAAAGACGAGAGAATCACCCAAGAGATTGGCTAGGAAAATGCGAATGTAGCCACTGTTTTTATGAATGAGATAAGATGTAAGTCCTGCATAGACAAGGTCAAACCAAAGATAGCCTGAACTTGGACCAACTAAAACGTGAAATCCAGCGCCTCCCCCTGCAAAAACAGGTAAACCAATGGCACCCAGCAGGAGGTAGAGAGCTACAGATAGAACGGCTTCTCTAGGTCTAAAAACAGTAGCAATCAGACCGATCGCAAAGTTTTGCAGAGTGAAAGGTACAGGACCGATAGGGAGACTGATTTGTGCTAATACGGCGATGAGAGCAGCACCGATAGCAGGAATAGCATAGATATGAGCTTTTTTCAAAACTGTTAACCTCTTTTCAAAATTATAGTAACTATTATACTAATTCAGAAAGAAAAGTCAACCTGTTTTTAAGTTAAGGGTAACATTTTTTGTAACAGCCGATTTTGCAAGTTAAAAGAGACCACATGGGGTCTCTTTCGGTAATTAGCGCATGGTCACAAATTCTTCTGAGGCAGTTGGGTGGATAGCTACTGTAGCATCAAAGTCCGCCTTGGTTGCTCCCATCTTAATAGCAACAGCGAATCCTTGAATCATCTCATCCACTCCGTAACCAAGTCCGTGAAGTCCAACAACTTTTTCGTCTGCACCGGCAGTGATGAGTTTGAAGCGAGATTCTTGACGATGGCTTGTAACGGCAGAGTACATAGATGCAAAGCTTGACTTGTAGACTTTGATGTTATCTTGGCCGTATTCTTTGATAGCTTGATCCTCGGTCAAACCGACGGTTCCGATAGCAGGATGGGAGAAGACAACAGTAGGGATAGTCGTGTAGTCCATCTTGGCATTTGTTTTTCCATTAAAGAGACGTTCAGATAGGGTACGTCCTGCCTTGATGGCTACCGGGGTCAGTTCCTTCTCACCAGTAACGTCTCCAAGAGCATAGATGCCATCTACAACTGTATTTTGGTATTCATCTACTTGGATAAATCCACGTTGGTTGAGTGTGACGCCAGCCTTTTCTAACTCCAGACCGTCTACATTTGGACGGCGACCGGTAGCCCAGATAACTTGGCTGGCAGTGTGACTAGAACCGTCTTCGAAATAAATGGTAATACCTTGCTCCGTTTCTTCGAGCTTGACGGGTACCTTATGTGTGTGTAAAGGTAGACCTGTTTTTTCCATTTCATTGATAAGTCCTTCAACGATGTAGCTGTCAAAAGTGCGCAAGGGACGATCGCGACGGACAAACAAATCCGTTTTTACTCCTAGCGCGTGGAGAACACCTGCTAATTCAACGGCGATATAGCCAGCTCCAAGAATCGCAACGGATTCAGGAAGTTGCTCCCAAGCAAAGACATCGTCAGAGCTACCACCAAGTTCAGCCCCAGGAATAGTTGGGATGCTTGGACGAGCGCCAGTCGCAATCACGATATGTTTGGCACGAATCAATTCGCCATTAACGCTGACCGTATGAGCATCAACGAAATGAGCACGACCTTCAATCAAATCAACCCCGTTGCGCTTGAAACTACCATCATAAGACGAGCGGGCACGATTGATGTAGGCTTCACGGTTTTGACGAAGTTTTGCGAAATCAAATTGAACATCTGAACTTGTAAAACCATAGTCAGGGCCGTAGTGGTGGAAGCTTTCAGCGATTTGCGCTCCATACCACATGATTTTTTTAGGAACACAGCCAACGTTGACACAAGTTCCACCTAATTTTTTCTCTTCAATAACAGCTGCTTTAGCACCGTGTTCACCAGCGCGGTTCATAGTGGCGATACCGCCGCTTCCTCCACCGATGGCGATGATATCATATTCTCTCATTGAAAACTCCTTATAGCTTTGATAGTCATATTCTATCGTTTTTACTATTTGAATGCAAAAATCTGCTACGGTAAAAAAATTATAAAAACGCTTGCCAAATTCAAAAAGATATTGTATTATATATCTAGCACAATAACCCAATAAACGAATACCGAACGAAATAATGATCCTGAATTGTCAATGTTTCCATCTGAACTGTCATTGTTTGGACTTGGTGTTTCTGATATAATGGTTTTTGTAAGGCAAAAGAATAAAGGAGTTTAAATATGAAAAGAAATAAGAAGGCGAAAAAATGGCAATTATACACAGCGATTGGTGTTGCCAGTGCTATTGTTATCGGTGCTGCGGGGATTTTGATTTTTAGACAACCTTCCCAGTCAGCAGTCAGGGAGGAAACCTCTCATATCGTTACTGCTAAGGAAGGTTCTGTTGCTTCATCTGTTCTCTTGTCAGGCACGGTTACAGCAAAAAATGAACAATACGTTTATTTTGATGCTAGTAAGGGAGATTTAGATGAAATTCTCGTTTCGGTTGGAGACAAGGTCGAAGAAGGGCAAGCTTTGGTCAAATACAGCAGTGCAGATGCTCAAGCTGCCTATGATGCAGCCGATCGTGCAGTTGCAAAGGCAGACCGTCATATCGAGGAGTTAAATAAGGCTCGTGAAAATGCATCAGCTGCACCAGCTTCCCCACAAGTTCCAACAGAAGCTGGACTTCCAGAGCAAGCACCAGCCGCAACTTCTTCCGTATCCTCTATCGACTCTCAAATCAGTGATGCCAAGGATAACCGTGCAGATGCTGTGGCTCAGCTCAACAAGGCTCAAGCACAGCTAGATGCCGCAACTGTCCTCAGTACACTAGAAGGGACTGTAGTTGAAGTCAATCGTAATGTTTCTAAATCGCCAACAGGTAATAGTCAAGTTGTAGTACATGTCGTAAGTAATGAAAACTTGCAGGTCAAAGGGGAGTTGTCTGAATACAACCTTGCTAACCTTTCTGTTGGGCAAGAAGTTACCTTTACTTCGAAGGTTTACCAAGATAAGAGCTGGACTGGAAAAATCAGCTATATTTCTGATTATCCTAAAAACAATGGAGAAGCAGCAAATGCAGCCCTTGGAGGGAATACTGGATCTAAGTACCCTTATACTGTTGATGTGACTAGCGATATCGGTGAGTTGAAACAAGGCTTCTCTGTTAGTGTGGAAGTCAAAAACAAAAGTAAAGCCATCCTTGTTCCTTTGACAAGTGTCGTTACCGAAAATGACAAAAACTATGTTTGGACCGTTGACGACCAGAAAAAAGCGAA
Organism: Streptococcus sp. CF10-1; assembly: GCF_024295825.1. GTDB lineage: Bacteria > Bacillota > Bacilli > Lactobacillales > Streptococcaceae > Streptococcus. Next base: position 285,045 of record NZ_JANCPQ010000001.1, read on the forward strand.
GAAGGTAGAAGTTACTTTGGGGAATGCGGACGCAGACAACCAAGAAATTACTTCAGGTTTGACAGACGGTGCCAAGGTCATCAGTAATCCAACATCTTCCTTGGAAGAAGGAAAAGAGGTGAAGGCTGATGAAGAAACTAATTAGTCTCAAAAATATCTGCAGGAGTTATCGAAATGGTGACCAAGAACTGCAGGTCCTTAAAAATATCAATCTAGAAGTTCATGAAGGTGAGTTTGTTGCCATTATGGGACCATCTGGTTCTGGTAAGTCTACGTTGATGAATACCATCGGAATGTTGGATACACCAACCAGTGGAGAGTACTACCTTGAAGGTCAAGAAGTGGCAGGTCTTGGAGAGAAACAACTGGCCAAGGTCCGCAATCAGCAAATCGGCTTTGTCTTTCAGCAGTTCTTTCTCTTGTCCAAACTCAATGCACTTCAAAATGTCGAATTGCCCTTGATTTACGCTGGTGTTTCGGCTTCAAAACGTCGGAAATTGGCGGAGGAATTTTTGGAAAAGGTTGAGCTGACGGAGCGCAGTCATCATTTGCCGTCTGAGTTATCAGGTGGTCAAAAGCAACGTGTAGCGATTGCGCGTGCCTTGGTAAATAATCCCTCTATCATCTTAGCGGACGAACCTACAGGAGCCTTGGATACCAAGACAGGAAATCAAATTATGCAGCTGTTGGTGGAGTTAAACAAGGAAGGGAAAACCATTATCATGGTCACGCATGAGCCAGAGATTGCTGCTTATGCCAAACGCCAAATTGTCATTCGTGATGGGGTCATCTCGTCTGACAGCGCTCAGGTAGAAAAGGAGGAAAACTAAGATGCAGAATCTGAAATTTGCCTTTTCATCCATCATGGCTCACAAGATGCGTTCCTTCCTCACCATGATTGGGATTATCATCGGAGTTTCGTCTGTCGTTGTCATCATGGCTCTGGGAGACTCCATGTCTCGTCAGGTCAATAAAAACATGACCAAATCACAGAAGGATATCCATGTCTTTTTCTCACCTATCAAGAGCAAGGATGGCTCCTTTACGCAGAAACAATCCGCTTTGACAGTCAGCGGGAAAGAAGAGGATGTTCATGTTGAACCACCAAAACCACTAGAATCCTGGGTCAAGGAAGCTGCCAAACTCAAAGGAGTAGACAGTTACTATGTCACCAACTCGACCAACGTCACCCTATCTTATAAGGATAAGAAGGTTGAACGCGCGACTCTGACAGGCGGAAATAGTACCTACATGAACGCAGTTGAAAATGAAATCGTTGCGGGTAGAAGTCTAAGACCGCAAGACTACAAGGAATTTGCCAGTGTGATTTTGCTGGATGAAGAACTAGCCAAGAGTTTGTTTGATAGTCCAGAAACTGCGGTTAATCAAGTCATCTCTGTCAACGAATTTAGTTACCGTGTGATTGGTGTTTATACTAGTAATGAAGCCAAAACTGCGAAAGCCTTTGGGATTGGTGGTCTTCCAATTACGACCAATATCTCTCTCGCAGCCAATTTTAATACTGATGAAATCTCGAACATCGTCTTTCGTGTCAATGATACTAGTCTAACGCAGACCTTAGGTCCGGAGTTGGCTCGAAAACTGACTGAGATTGCAGGTCTTCAGCAAGGGGAGTACCAAGTTGCGGATGCAACTGCCGCCTTCCAAGAGGTACAACAACTCTTTGGTTTTATGACCACCATTATCAGTGCCATCGCAGGAATCTCTCTCTTTGTCGGGGGAACTGGTGTTATGAATATCATGCTGGTTTTGGTGACAGAACGCACGCGTGAGATTGGTCTGCGGAAAGCTCTCGGAGCTACACGGGCTAATATCTTAGTTCAGTTTTTGATTGAGTCTATGATCTTGACCCTGCTCGGTGGAGTCATCGGTCTTGGGATTGCTGCTGGAATGACTATGTTAGCTGGAGTATTGCTTCAAAACATGATTGCAGGTATCGAAGTTGGGGTTTCCCTCCCAATCGCTCTCTTTAGCTTGGCTGTGTCAGCAAGTGTCGGTATGATATTTGGAGTCTTACCAGCCAATAAAGCCTCTAAGCTTGATCCGATTGAAGCCCTTCGTTATGAATAAGATATAGAACAGAAAAAACAAGATGGACACTTGTCTATCTTGTTTTTATATGGATTTTCCTATCGAAAATCACTAAAAATATGATATAATGAAGTGTTAGAAAAACAGGTTTCATTTGCCTGGAAAGGAAAAATTATGTCTGAAAAGAATTTTTATATTACAACGCCGATTTACTATCCATCTGGTAAACTTCATATCGGTTCTGCCTACACAACCATCGCTTGTGATGTCCTAGCTCGCTACAAACGTCTCATGGGCTACGATGTCTTTTATCTGACAGGTCTTGACGAGCATGGTCAGAAAATCCAGCAAAAAGCGGAAGAAGCTGACATCACACCACAAGCCTATGTTGATGGCATGGCAGTTGGAGTCAAAGAACTCTGGAAATTGCTCGATATCTCATACGATAAATTTATCAGAACAACAGATGACTACCATGAAAAAGTAGTGGCTCAGGTCTTTGAACGCTTGCTTGCTCAAGATGATATTTACTTGGGTGAATACTCTGGCTGGTATTCAGTCTCAGATGAGGAATTCTTTACAGAAAGCCAGCTTGCAGAAGTTTTCCGTGACGAAGCTGGAAATGTAACGGGCGGTATTGCTCCATCAGGTCACGAAGTGGAATGGGTTTCTGAAGAGTCTTACTTCCTTCGCCTCAGCAAATACCAAGACCGTTTGGTTGAATTTTTCAAATCGCACCCTGACTTTATCACTCCAGATGGCCGTCTCAATGAAATGTTGAAAAACTTCATTGAGCCAGGTTTAGAAGATTTGGCAGTTTCTCGTACAACTTTTACCTGGGGCGTGCCAGTCCCATCAAATCCAAAACACGTTGTCTATGTTTGGATTGATGCCCTTCTTAACTATGCGACTGCTCTTGGTTACGGGCAAGACGATCATGCTAACTACGACAAGTTCTGGAATGGAACGGTCTTCCACATGGTAGGGAAAGACATCCTTCGTTTCCACTCTATCTACTGGCCAATTCTTCTCATGATGTTGGATATGAAATTGCCTGACCGCTTGATTGCTCATGGTTGGTTTGTCATGAAAGACGGTAAGATGTCTAAGTCTAAAGGGAATGTCGTTTACCCTGAAATGTTGATAGAGCGTTTTGGTCTCGATCCACTTCGTTACTACCTCATGCGTAGCCTTCCAGTCGGTTCAGATGGAACCTTTACTCCAGAAGACTATGTAGGTCGTATCAACTATGAATTGGCCAATGACCTTGGAAACCTCCTCAACCGTACGGTTTCCATGATTAACAAGTACTTTGATGGGCAAATTCCAGCCTATGTAGAAGGTGTGACTGAATTTGACAATGCTCTTGCTCAAGTAGCAGAGCAATCAATTGCTGATTACCATACACACATGGATGCAGTTGACTACCCACGTGCTTTAGAAGCAGTCTGGACGCTTATCTCTCGCACTAACAAATACATCGATGAGACAGCTCCATGGGTCTTGGCTAAGGATGAAGCTCTTCGCGACCAATTGGCAAGTGTCATGAGCCACTTGGCAGCCAGCCTTCGTGTTGTAGCTCACATGATTGAGCCATTTATGATGGAAACTAGTCGTGCGGTCATGACTCAACTTGGCTTGGAAGAAGTGGCGAGCCTTGAAAAGTTGAGCTTGGCTGATTTCCCTGCTGGTGTGACTGTTGTTGCCAAAGGAACACCAATCTTCCCACGTTTGGATATGGAAGAAGAAATCTCCTATATCAAAGAACAAATGGAAGGCAACAAGCCAGCAGTCGAAAAAGAATGGAATCCAGATGAAGTCGAACTCAAACTAAACAAGGAAGAAATCAAATTTGAAGACTTCGATAAGGTTGAAATCCGTGTCGCAGAAGTCAAAGAAGTGTCTAAAGTGGAAGGTTCTGATAAATTGCTCCAATTCCGCCTCGATGCTGGTGATGGCGAAGATCGTCAAATCCTCTCAGGAATTGCAAAATACTATCCAAATGAGCAAGAATTGGTCGGCAAGAAGGTCCAAATCGTTGCCAACCTCAAACCTCGCAAGATGATGAAAAAATACGTCAGCCAAGGAATGATCCTCTCAGCTGAACATGATGGCAAATTAACCCTTCTCACAGTTGATCCAGCTGTACCAAACGGAAGTGTGATTGGGTAAAAGCAAAAAACCAACGTTATACACGTTGGTTTTTCTTGTTGTTTGCGATCTTTTCTAAGAAGTGGTCCATCTCCTTTTGCGACCGGAGGACAATTACTTTCTCTGGGTAGGTTTCTTGAATCTGCTGATAGCGTTCTTTAGCAGGTTTTGTACGTCCATCCCAGAGAATCCATCGGATAAACTCCCAGTCAAAGCGTTCAGGGCAACCTGCAGCCATGCTTTCTCTGACCTTGCCTCGATATGTGAGATACCGTTTAAAGGCTCGAAAGAGACAAGTCCATGGGGAAAAATTGAGAAAGATGATTTGGTCAGCTTCCTGCATTCTTTCTTCGTAATAGCACCAAGAATAGTTGCCATCGATGACCCAAGCTTCGTGCTTTGTGAGAAAGTTTTTCATCTCGTCCAGCATCCATTCGCGGTCACTGTCTTGCCAACCAGGTTGAAACTGAAGTGTATCCATATGCAGTTTGGAGATGGAGTAGTAGTTTGATAATTTTTCAGCTAGAGTTGACTTGCCGGCTCCAGAATATCCGATGATTGCTATTTTCATTTTCTACCTTTTCTGATTAGTGGACAAAAAAACAGCCTCTATGGACTGTTTCTTATTTAGCAAGTTTAGCTGAAAGACGAGCTTTATCGCGGCTTGCTTTGTTTTTATGAATCAAACCTTTAGTTTCTGCTTTGTCGATAGCTGAGCTAGCAGCACGGAAAAGTTCTTCAGAAGGGTTTGCTTCGAAAGCTTTGATAGCAGTACGCATAGCTGATTTTTGAGCTGAGTTTTTTTCGTTTTGTTTAACGTTCAATTCAGCGCGTTTGATAGCTGATTTAATGTTTGCCAATGTTCTTACCTCCATATTTACTAACTATACCATTATATATGAAAACTTAGGTTTTGACAAGGGGAAATTATTTTTTTAGGTAAATTTCATCGATTTCATGGTTTTTAGTCTTGTGGAGAATGACCTCAGCGCGATTCCTTGTCGGTTCGATATAGTTTTGTAGATTTGTGAGATTGATACTGGTCCAAACCTGGTGTGCAAAGGCTTCAACTTCTCCAATTGGCATTTGCGTAAAACGGTGGTAGTAGCTGTTGGGATCATTTTGGGCAAAGCTGAGCAGTTTTAAGAAACGATCTAGATACCAACTTTCAATGTCCTCGACCGCAGCATCCACATAGATGGAGAAATCAAAGAAATCAGTGATGTAAAGGCGCTCATTTTGAGGGTTTTGAAAGACATTAATCCCCTCGACAATGACAAAGTCCGCAGCTTTGACACATTGCTTCTCTCCAGGAACGATGTCATACACTTCGTGAGAGTAGACAGGAATATCGACATCTTGTCCATTCTTTAGACGATCAAGAAAATTCAGCAAGGCTTCCATATCATAACTTTCAGGAAAACCTTTGCGATTTAAGATATCTTGGTCCATCAAGGTTTGATTGGGATAGAGAAAACCGTCAGTTGTCACCAATTCTACAGTAGCATCTGGGAGAGTACGTGATAGAAGAATCTGAAGTAAGCGACTAGTGGTTGATTTCCCCACAGCAACACTACCAGAAACCCCAATGATAAAAGGCTGCGATTTACTTTCACGTTGGAGAAAAATTCCTTTTGAAAATGCCAAATCATCCATAGTGCGCTTGTAAATATGGATAAGATGGACAAGGGGAAGATAGACGTCCGTTACGTCCTGCAAACTAATCTGGTCATTGAAACTCTTGATGGATTCTAACTCTTCCTCTGTCAAGGGAGGGGTTGTTTTGCGATGCAATGATTGCCAAGTCTGGCGACTGATTTTCTCAAAATGTAAAAATTCGTTGGTCATAATGTTTCCTCGTTTGATACCTTAGTATATCATATTTCACTTATAAAGACAGAAACGAATTGAATCGAATTATGATATATAGTTTTTAAAAGAAATGAAAATCATTGAAAAACTTTGGTTGTTATCATAACAGATGTAGTCTCTGTCTTGAAATTTAGCTTTGTAAACGGTTTAATATTTCACTAAAATATGGTAAAATAGTTTTATGAGTAAAATGTATTATGCAGAAAATCCTGACGCTGCTCACGATATTCATGAGTTGAGAGTGGAGTTGTTGGGAGAAAACATGACCTTTTTGACGGATGCGGGTGTTTTTAGCAAGAAAATGGTTGACTTTGGGAGTCAGCTCTTGCTCAAGTGTCTAGAGGTTAACAAAGGAGAGACGGTCCTTGATGTGGGTTGTGGTTATGGGCCATTGGGCTTGTCATTGGTCAAGGCTTATGGAGTTCAGGCAACCATGGTCGATATCAATAATCGTGCCTTGGACCTAGCGCGACAAAATGCTGAACGTAATAAAGTAGAAGCAACGATTTTCCAATCCAATATCTATGAACAAGTTGAAGGGAAGTTTGACCATGTTATTTCCAATCCGCCGATTCGAGCGGGCAAACAGGTTGTTCATGAGATTATCGAAAAGAGCAGAGATTTCTTGAAAGACAGAGGAGAATTAACCATCGTCATTCAGAAAAAACAAGGAGCTCCAAGTGCTAAAAGTAAGATGGAAGACGTTTTTGGAAATTGTGAAATCGTAAAGAAAGATAAGGGATACTATATCCTTAGAAGTGTGAAAGAATGAGAGCAGTTGATTTAATCCAAAAGAAACGAGATGGTCAAGAACTGACTTCAAATGAAATCAAGTGGCTGGTAGAAGGCTATGTGGCTGGAACTGTTCCAGACTATCAGATGTCTGCTTTTGCTATGGCTGTTTATTTTAAAGGAATGACCACACGTGAGATTTCTGATCTGACGATGAATATGGTCAAGACAGGTCAGGAGTTTGATTTGTCAGCTATTGAGGGGGTTAAAGTTGACAAGCATTCGACTGGTGGTGTAGGTGATAAGGTGACCTTAATCTTGGCTCCCCTTGTTGCGAGTTTCGGTGTACCCGTTGCTAAAATGAGTGGTCGTGGTCTCGGCCATACTGGTGGGACAATTGATAAATTGGAGTCCATTAAGGGCTATCAAGTCGAGCGAAGTCAAGAAGATTTCATTCGTCAGGTACAGGACATTGGTGTATCTGTCATTGGGCAGTCCGATCAGCTGGTTAAAGCAGACAAACTTCTCTATGCACTACGAGATGTGACAGCAACTGTCGATACGATTCCTTTGATTGCTAGTTCGGTGATGAGCAAGAAAATCGCTGCAGGAGCGGATGCCATTTTGCTAGACGTAACGGTCGGTGAGGGTGCTTTCATGAAGACGGTTGATGAGGCTCGTGAATTGGCTCAAACCATGGTGGATCTTGGTAAGGCTGTTGGTCGAAAGACGGTAGCAGTCATTACCGATATGAGCCAACCCTTGGGAAAAGCTATTGGCAATCGTCTGGAAATCCTTGAGGCAATCGAGATTCTCCAAGGAAAAGGCCGAGAAGATATTAGTCACTTTATCTGCGAGCTAGCTCAGATTATGCTTGGCTTGGCTGATGTTGAAAAAACGATCGAGGAAATCCGTCAACATCTTGAGAATGGCCAAGCACTGGCTAAGTTTGAAGAAATGGTAGCAGAACAAAGCGGTGATTTAGAAGATCTCTATCGCCCCGTCAAAGTTGCCCATGTGCTGGAAATTCCAGCTCAAGATACAGGTGTTATTTCAGCCCTTCCTGCAATGGAATTTGGACTCTATGCCATGAGACTAGGAGCTGGTCGTGCAGTCAAGTCAGATGACTTGGACTATGAAACAGGGATTGTTTTTGAAAAGAAAGTTGGAGACTCCGTTCAAAAGGGAGAAATTGTCGCAAAAGTTTATACAAATGGAAAAATTTCCCCTCAACTAGTTACAGAATTCCAAAAATATGTTAAAATAAATGATAGAATGAAACGTTTGCAGGAAATAATTGAAATCATCTCATAAAACCAGGGAGAATCCGAATATGAAGTTAAATAAATATATTGATCATACGCTTTTAAAGCAAGATGCAAGTCAAGAACAAATTGATCGTTTGCTATCTGAAGCGCGTGAGTATGACTTTGCCAGCGTTTGTGTTAATCCCACATGGGTGAAATATGCGAAAACAGGGCTTGAAGGGTCAGATGTAAAGGTTTGTACAGTAGTTGGTTTTCCTTTGGGAGCAACAACTTCTACTGTGAAAGCTTTTGAAACAAAAGAAGCTGTCCAAAACGGTGCAGATGAGATTGATATGGTTATCAATGTCGGTGCTCTCAAATCAGGCAATCTGGATTTAGTTGAATCGGACATCCGTGCTGTCGTAGAAGCAAGTGGTGACAAGTTGGTGAAAGTCATTATCGAAGCTTGCTTGTTGACAGACGATGAAAAGGTTGTGGCCTGCCAATTATCCCAGAAAGCAGGCGCTGACTTTGTCAAAACATCAACTGGATTTTCAACTGGTGGTGCCACTATTGAGGATGTTCAGTTGATGCGTGAAACAGTCGGGCCAGATATGGGAGTTAAGGCAGCTGGTGGAGCTCGTTCATATGCAGATGCTGTCGCTTTTGTGGAAGCAGGCGCTACCCGTATCGGAACATCTGCTGGTGTAGCGATTTTAAAAGGAGAATTGGCAGATGGCGACTACTGAGTTGATTGAACTAGCAATTGAAACTAGCAAGAAAGCTTATGTGCCTTATTCTCACTTTCCTATCGGAGCTGTTTTAGTTGCCAAGGATGGTAGTATTTATACGGGTGTGAACATCGAGAATGCTAGTTATCCCTTGACTAATTGTGGAGAACGTACTGCTATTTTTAAAGCAGTTTCGGAGGGGCAACGGGAGTTTTCAGAGTTGATTGTCTACGGACAAACTGAAAAACCCATCTCGCCATGTGGTGCTTGTCGCCAGGTCATGGTTGAATTTTTTGAACAAGATCTAAAAGTGACTTTAGTCGCTAAAGATAAATCGACGGTCGAGATGACGGTCGGGGAGTTACTTCCATACTCATTTACAGACTTAAACTAGTCTGAGTCACTCTCTGAGTGACGCGGTCCTTGTGGCCAACCAATCCATACTTGCAACATCGTTGCACATCTTATTTAGGAGGTTCAGTAATGAACAAGAAACAATGGCTAGGCCTTGGTCTAGTTGCAGTAGCAGCAGTTGGACTTGCTGCATGTGGTAACCGCTCTTCTCGTAACGCAGCTTCATCTTCATCAGAAATGAAGACCAAAGCAGCAATCGTAACAGATACTGGTGGTGTTGATGATAAATCATTTAACCAATCAGCTTGGGAAGGTTTGCAAGACTGGGGTAAAGAACACAATCTTTCTAAAGATAAAGGTTACACTTACTTCCAATCAACAAGCGAAGCAGACTATGCTAACAACTTGCAACAAGCGGCTGGAAGTTACAACCTGATCTTTGGTGTTGGTTTTGCTCTTCACAATGCAGTTGAGGAAGCAGCAAAAGACCACTCTGACCTAAACTATGTCTTGATTGATGATGTGATTGAAGGTCAAAAGAATGTTGCGAGCGTAAGATTTGCGGATAACGAAGCAGCTTACCTTGCTGGTGTTGCAGCAGCGAAAACTACAAAAACAAAACAAGTTGGTTTTGTAGGTGGTATCGAATCTGAAGTTATTTCACGTTTTGCAGCTGGATTCAAAGCTGGTGTTGAATCAGTAGACCCATCTATCAAAGTCCAAGTTGACTATGCTGGTTCATTTGGTGATGCTGCCAAAGGTAAAACAATTGCAGCAGCTCAATATGCTGCCGGTGCAGACGTTGTCTACCAAGCAGCTGGTGGTACAGGTGCTGGTGTCTTTGCGGAAGCAAAATCATTGAACGAAAACAAAAATGAAAACGAAAAAGTTTGGGTTATTGGTGTAGACCGTGACCAAGCAGCAGAAGGTAAATACACTTCTAAAGATGGTAAAGAATCTAACTTCGTTCTTGTATCTACATTGAAACAAGTTGGTACAACTGTAAAAGATATTGCTAACAAGGCAGAAAAAGGTGAATTCCCTGGCGGACAAGTGATTGTCTACTCATTGAAAGATAAAGGGGTTGACTTGGCAGTGACAAACCTTTCAGAAGAAGGTAAAAAAGCTGTTGAAGACGCAAAAGCTAAAATCCTTGACGGAAGCGTAAAAGTTCCTGAAAAATAATGGATAAAAGTCATTTCTTAAAGAAGCGACCATCGGTCGCTTCTTTAAGAATTGAGGCAATTTTTGTCTCAATAGAACTTGTTAACACGATTAGCAGGTTTTATTGAAACAAAATAAACCTCGGAAAGGAAGAGCATATGGCACACGAAAATGTCATTGAGATGCGGGATATTACCAAGGTGTTTGGTGAATTTGTAGCGAACGACAAGATCAACTTGCAACTGCGAAAAGGTGAAATCCATGCACTTTTAGGAGAAAATGGAGCGGGTAAATCCACTCTGATGAATATGCTGGCAGGACTTCTTGAGCCAACTAGTGGTGAAATTGCAGTGAATGGTCAGGTTGTAAAACTAGACTCCCCTTCTAAAGCCGCTAGTCTAGGAATTGGGATGGTTCACCAACATTTTATGTTGGTTGAAGCTTTTACAGTAGCTGAAAATATCATTTTGGGGAGTGAAATCACTAAAAATGGTGTGCTAGATATAGCTGAAGCTACTAAAGAAATCAAGGCTCTTTCTGAACGTTATGGTTTGGCAGTGGATCCTGCTGCCAAGGTGGCAGATATTTCCGTTGGTGCCCAACAACGTGTAGAAATCTTGAAAACACTTTACCGTGGTGCTGATATCCTCATCTTTGACGAACCGACAGCCGTATTGACTCCTTCAGAGATTGATGAGTTGATGGCTATCATGAAAAACCTTGTCAAAGAAGGGAAGTCCATCATTTTGATTACCCATAAACTGGATGAGATTCGTGCGGTATCGAATCGAGTGACGGTTATCCGTCGTGGGAAATCAATCCAGACGGTTGAAATTGCAGGCGCAACCAATGCGGACTTGGCAGAAATGATGGTTGGACGCTCAGTCTCCTTTAAAACGGAAAAACAAGCACCACAACCCAAAGAAGTGGTCTTGTCAATCAAAGACTTGGTTGTCAATGAAAACCGCGGTGTACCAGCTGTGAAGAATCTTTCTTTGGATGTTCGTGCTGGTGAAATTGTTGGAATTGCAGGTATTGATGGCAATGGTCAGTCTGAACTCATTCAAGCCATTACTGGTCTTCGTAAGGTAGAGTCAGGTAGCGTTGAATTAAAAGGCAAATCAATCGTGGGGATGCATCCTCGACAAATTACAGAACTAAGCGTGGGGCATGTTCCTGAGGATCGTCACCGTGATGGCTTGATTTTGGAGATGATGATTTCAGAAAATATCGCTCTTCAAACCTACTACAAAGAACCACTCAGCAAGAATGGCATTTTGAACTATGCCAATATCACTTCACATGCTAAGAAATTGATGGAAGAATTTGACGTCCGTGCGGCGAGCGAATTTGTTCCTGCAGCAGCTCTTTCGGGAGGGAATCAACAAAAAGCGATTATCGCTCGTGAGATTGATCGTGATCCTGATCTCCTTATCGTCAGCCAACCAACTCGTGGTTTGGATGTCGGTGCCATTGAATATATCCACAAACGTTTGATTGAAGAGCGTGATAACGGTAAGGCTGTCCTTGTTGTCAGCTTTGAATTGGATGAGATTTTAAATGTCTCAGACCGAATTGCTGTTATTCACGATGGTAAGATTCAAGGTATTGTATCGCCAGAAACAACTAACAAACAAGAACTTGGTGTCTTGATGGCAGGTGGAAACTTGGGAAAGGAGAAGAGTGATGTCTAAAAAATTACAACAAATTTCGGTTCCCTTGATTTCCGTATTCTTAGGAATCTTGCTCGGAGCCATTGTCATGTGGATCTTCGGCTATGATGCTATCTGGGGCTATGAGGAGTTGTTCTATACAGCTTTTGGTAGCCTCCGTGGGATTGGAGAAATTTTCCGTGCCATGGGTCCTCTTGTCTTGATAGGTCTTGGTTTCGCAGTTGCCAGTCGAGCAGGTTTCTTTAACGTCGGGCTTCCTGGTCAAGCACTTGCAGGCTGGATTCTCAGCGGTTGGTTTGCCTTGTCAAATCCAGATATGCCTCGTCTCGTGTTGATTCCATTAACAGTAATTATTGCTTTGATCGCAGGTGGAATTGTTGGTGCAATTCCAGGTGTCCTCAGAGCCTATCTCGGTACGTCAGAGGTTATCGTGACCATCATGATGAACTACATTGTATTGTATGTGGGAAATGCCTTTATTCATGCCTTTCCTAAAGATATTATGCAAAGTACAGACTCAACGATTCGTGTTAGTGCCAATGCTACATACCAGACACCATGGTTATCAGAGTTGACTGGAAATTCCCGTATGAATATCGGAATCTTCTTTGCAATCATTGCTGTAGCTGTGATTTGGTTCTTGCTCAAGAAAACGACTCTCGGTTTTGAAATTCGTGCAGTTGGTCTCAATCCCCATGCCTCAGAGTACGCTGGTATTTCGGCAAAACGTACAATCATTCTATCAATGATTATCTCTGGCGCTTTGGCCGGTCTTGGTGGAGCTGTCGAAGGTCTTGGAACCTTCCAAAACGTTTATGTTCAGGGATCTTCATTAGCTATCGGATTTAACGGAATGGCAGTTAGTTTGCTTGCTGGAAATTCACCAATTGGAATTCTCTTTGCAGCCTTCTTATTTGGAGTTTTGCAAGTAGGAGCACCAGGTATGAATGCAGCACAAGTTCCGTCTGAGCTTGTCAGCATTGTAACAGCGTCTATTATCTTCTTTGTCAGCGTTCACTACATTATCGAACGCTTTGTCAAACCTAAAAAACAAGTTAAAGGAGGTAAGTAAGGATGTCTATTACAACATTACTCACCCTCTTGGTCTCTTCGATGCTGATTTACTCAGCACCACTTATTTTTACGAGTATCGGAGGAGTTTTCTCTGAACGTGGTGGTGTCGTTAACGTCGGTCTTGAAGGAATTATGGTTATGGGAGCCTTTTCTGGAGTTGTCTTTAACCTTGAGTTTGCAGAACAACTTGGAGCAGCGACCCCTTGGATTTCCTTGTTAGTTGCTGGTGTCGTGGGAGCTATTTTCTCCCTCATCCATGCAGTCGCTACAGTTCATTTCCGTGCGGACCATGTTGTCAGTGGTACAGTATTGAACTTGATGGCTCCTGCCCTAGCAGTTTTCTTGGTTAAAGTTCTTTATAACAAAGGGCAAACGGATAACTTAAGCCAGACTTTTGGACGTTTTGATTTCCCAGTTTTGGCTGATATCCCTGTGATTGGAGATATCTTCTTCAAGTCAACAAGTTTGCTAGGTTATATCGCGATTGCCTTCTCTTTCCTTGCTTGGTTTATTCTCTTTAAGACACGTTTTGGTCTTCGTCTTCGCTCTGTTGGTGAACACCCTCAAGCAGCGGATACCTTGGGGATCAATGTCTACAAAATGAGATATCTTGGGGTTGTTATTTCAGGTTTCCTTGGTGGAATTGGGGGAGCGATTTATGCTCAATCCATTTCAGTTAACTTCTCAGTGACAACTATTGTCGGTCCTGGATTTATCGCTCTTGCTGCGATGATCTTTGGTAAATGGAATCCAATCGGTGCTATGCTTTCTAGTCTCTTCTTTGGACTTTCACAAAGTTTGGCAGTTATCGGTTCTCAATTACCCTTCCTACAAGGAGTGCCAGCGGTTTACCTTCAAATCGCACCTTATGTCTTGACCATTCTTGTCTTGGCAGCCTTCTTTGGAAAAGCAGTTGCGCCTAAGGCAGATGGTATCAACTACATCAAGTCAAAATAAGCATACAAAAAAACGTCAGTTTCAAACTGGCGTTTTATTTGTTAGGATTTTGATGGGTTAGGTTCAATCCCCAAGGGACGAGATTTTCAGTTTTATTTTTGATACGTGTGATATTATCCTTGTGACGAATGATAATTAAGCTAGCAAGAGCTAGGATAATCAAAATGAAGAGAGGGTCATAGCTGTTTAGGATAAAACCAAATAGTGGAAATAGGAGAACTCCAATTACAGCAGCAATAGAAGCAACAACGCTAGATAGTGAGATCATACTACCCAAGTAGAGGGTTCCAAAGAATACGATTGCCAGGTAGAGACAGAAAACAGGCGCAAATCCGAAAATCACTCCAGCACTGGTTGCGACAGCTTTGCCCCCTTTAAAGCCTGCAAAGATAGGGAAAGTATGTCCAATGACGGCCAAAAGACCAAAGACGAGAGGTGATACACCTTGTTGGTGGAATAGAATAGGAAGGAGAGTGGCTAAGGTACCTTTAAAGAAGTCGATTACAAAGGTTGCCATACCCGCTTTCTTACCTAAAATTCGGAAAGTATTGGTTGTTCCGGTGTTTCCAGAACCATATTCACGCAGATTTGTTTGAAAGAAGATTTGTCCAATCCAAAGACCGGATGGAATCGAACCTAGCAGATAAGCTAAAATTAATAATACAAATGTCATCATAGAACTATTATACCATGAAATGGTATAGAAAGTCAGAGAATATCCTGTGAAATTGTGACGGCTGAAAGGGAAAAACTTTGCAAAATCCCTAGAAAACCTGTAAAATAGAAAAGATGAACAAATAGGAGGTTCCTTGTGTCAAAAAAGGAAATCAATATTAATAACTATAATGATGACGCCATTCAGGTGCTAGAAGGGTTGGATGCGGTCCGTAAACGTCCGGGGATGTATATTGGATCGACCGACGGAGCAGGTCTCCATCACCTAGTCTGG